>NZ_JAGYGS010000073.1:0-14713 GCF_018991185.1 Lactiplantibacillus sp. 7.2.4 | reverse complement strand
AAAAACGGCTTCATCGCCAATAAAGACGATGAAGCCGCTTAAACATCGGATTATTTTAATCATGACTTGCCTGGGTCTGACGCATCCTGCCCAAGCTTTCCGGAGTACTCATCGGCTCCCGCAGCATATGCCAAACAGCTACTGATACGCCAAATTATGCTGCATCCAATTATCGACCGCTGCCAGTTTCTCGCTCACTTCGTCGACACTGCTGCCGTGCACATCGAAAAATGCGGTTACAAAGACCGAGGAATTCGGAACACCATACACCGTACCCGCTTGAGTGTAAATCTCGTAGTCATCGACATACTCAAACGGAACTTGCTTGGGCGCCGCCACTACTGTTCCTTGGCGTGGCGCCGTCAGCACAAAGCCCGCATATTTATCATTATGCATCTGGCCTTCACGCAAATCACTTAACTCATCGCGTTCGATTTGATGTACCAACAGTTCTTTGTAGAGATTAATATGACTATTATGCTCAATCAACGGCACAATTCTGCCGCCCCCAGCCCGACAGGCAATTTCACAGAGAACGAGTTGCCCCGCTGAATTTTCAAATACTTCAATATGGAAGATTGCGTCTTTTTCCACTGGCATCACGTCCAGCGTTGCATTAGCAAATGCTAGTATTCGACTTGATTCGCTCGTGCGATACGGTAAAAAAGCAGACGCTGTGGACACCCCGTGCTGAAAGGCCAAGCAGTCGGTCAGGTATCTTCCCGTCGAAATATATCGGACTTGATGATCAACTCGTAAGACATCAATATGGTACATCTTCCCGTCAACAAAGGATTCAATCATTTGCGGCTCTCCAGAATGATGGGCCACCGCTGCCATCACTTCAGCGACATTGTGAACAACGCTCGTATCTGCAGAACCACCGCCTGAAACGGGTTTAATGACAAACGGATACTGGTTTTCATGCACCTCAATAAAACAGAGCGCATCCAGTAAATCGTCAATCGCCTGAAAGTCAGTCACTGGAATGCCATGTTCACGCAGGTAACTTTTCATTTTGACCTTGTTACGATACAAAATCGCGTTTTCAATGCGCTGACCAGGCACCTTGAATAACTTTCTCAACCTAGCCGCAATTAGCACATCTCTTTCTCTAAACGAAATAATCTTCTGAATCCGATTATGGTCGTTAATGCGTCGGATCTGTCTGACTAGCGCTGCTTCCGCATACCAATCATCTACATAAGTCAGGGTTACGTTGGCGGCAAAATTGGCGGCCGCATATTCTGCCCGTTTCTTACTGGTCGTCACCACGTCATAGTGATTATCATCTGCCGTTAACCATTCATCAAGTCTTAAGGTCGCTATCGACAGGTTCGCTAAAATAACAATTTCCATACCATCACCCGATTTCTACAATGACTTGTTTGAGCCGATGCAATAAATTCATTTTTAGCCGATCTGGGTCGGTATCTGTGCCCATCATTTGAAGAATTCGATTCTGATTATCAATGTCGTCCACAGTATCACCGACCTGCTTTCGAATTATTGTCTTAAAAGAGTCATCATTCGGAACGTCCAGCCGCGTAATCACGCCACGTTTGGTCGGGAAAACTGACATAATTGAACTGTAGCTGCCATTCCAATCAGGAAGGTGACTCACGGATTTGTTCTCGGCAATCAAATCTCCCCAACAAGCGACAACGTCACAGTGATAGACGTTGTTCATCAAGACGCCCATCATGCCACCACCCATTCTGATGTGTGTTTCGACTAGTTCAATATGGTCGTCTTTAGTCACAATAATTTCAGTGTGACCAACCCCTGACTTGATTCCTAACGCATCATTTATTTGCGTCATGTACGCGGCAATTCGTTGCGTCTCATCAGCCGTTAAGCGCGCGGGAATAATGTGCCCGACTTCATTCATATTTGAATCTTTGATCTTTTCCGTCACATTCAAGACGTGATGTTGACCTAAGTTTGAAAAAGTTTCAACACTGTATTCTGTGCCATCAATAAACGTCTCCATGACATAATCTGATAAATCTTCAATATCTAGATCCTGCAAATCCTGTAATGAGTTAATCTTTCGCACACCATGGCCGCCAATACCATGATCAGGCTTGAGAATAAACGGATAATTAAAGGCGCTGATCAAATTCAGAATCTGTTGTTTAGAATGAACTGATCGGCTTTTACAGTGACTTAACCCGACTTCATCTAGCCGATTACGAACACGATGCTTGTCATTCAAGAAACGAATATCATCCTCCGTAAAGCCCGCAATGGCATAGGTATCGGCAATCTTGGCGGCCAACTGCTGATAACTTTCCGAGAACGAATAGACAAAGTCAAAGCTAAAATCGCCGAGGTTCAACTTTTCAATCTCATCGAAATCAGCTAGATCATCCACAATAAAAACATGCCGGTATTGCTTAGCAGCTAAGGTCTCAGCATGTGCCTTCGTACAGATAATACTGACGTCAACGTACGGCGCTAGTGACCGATGCGTGTAGTCGGCGCCTTGGATAACTAAAACTTGTTTTCTCATTATATCAACCTCCTCACTTCAGCAAATAGTTTTAACGTGTTCCAACCCGTCGCTTGGTTTTGCGACCGTCATCAATTCCGTTATGTCGTGTCCATCTTTTTAATTCAGTATCGAATCGCTTCATGACTCATTTTCAGAACATCAATGTTGACTTTGACAAATTATTTATGTAATTGAAACCCAATCGATTTTATATTTCCGACTTTCTGCCACCCACCACAGATTTACCTCAACAAAGTACGGCATCAATCGCGCGCTACCACCATATGCGCCACCAGCACCTTTCACGCCACCACTAGCTGGTTCTATCACCCTTACTCAATATCGGGGCTACTGCGGGAACAGCCGACAGTCCAATTCTCACCTCATTCAGCCTGACACCAATTTGGAATCATCGTCTACTGATCAACACGAACCAAATCGCATTAATGACGGTAATGCCAGCACTAATGATTGCCAGCGCTTCGATGGCATGTTGGTCGATAATCAACCCGAAAAGCGTGCTCCCGATTGGAACTGCGATACTCGCACAGATAAAAATCATTGAAAAGAAATAACCGATGAGTTCATTTCTCACATTAATTTGGATATAGCTTTGCAAGCCGACATTATACCTGGCATAGAAGAATCCAAGTATGAACGAAGTCAGCATGAACGCCTCTTTTGTTAGGAAAATGCCAGTGACGCCCACGCTGAGCCCACCAACGATTAGCCCCCAACGCTCTCGCGATATTTGCTCATCAATATGGATATATCGAATCGAAAGCAACCCTAAAATTGCCGCAGCGGATTCAATGCTCACGATTAGGCCGTATAAAGAATGATCATGAAAATTATTAATCGCGATCGTTGGAATAATTAGCGTGTATCCCGACAAGAAGATATTCGAGAAAAATCCAGCGATGATCAAGTAGGCTAGTAAGGGCGCTTTGAGCATATAGACGAAAGCCGATTTATAAGTCACCCCGTTCCCATCTGATAATGATTCAGACTCACACCAGATGCCACGGATAAATAAAAATGAAATAAAAAACGAGATACCATTCAAGGTAATCGTCCCAATTAGCGACAGCCAATGATTGGTGTAAAGGAACGTGGTTAGCATCGGCATAACCACCTTGATTGTTTCTGTCCCCGTACTTATCACAGCGTTAAACCCGATGATTCTATCCTTCGATACGGCAATACCAATCAATCTTTTCAGTGACGGCCCGGTCATCGCGACGTTCATATTCAAGGTAAAGACTAATGCCAACAATATCGGCAGTCGATAATTAGTGGTCAGCAGCAACACATCGGCAATTAAGCAAAAGATTGCCGACAACCCATCCGCGTACCTGATGGCCTTAATGAAATAAAGCTTTTTGGAAATTGTGGCCCCTAAAAACGAAAATAACAGTGATGAAACACCGGCAATACTTAAGACGTGCGACAACACCCGTGCCGATCCAAATGTGTCAATCACCCACACATTAATAAACACGTTGAAAATACTGGTACCGACCAGCGACGAAAATTTTGAAGTTGCTAGTTGTAGCTCTACGCGTTCGCTTTCCACAGCACCACCCCCTTTCCCTTTTGCATCCAAGGCAGACATTGCTGATCTCTAAAATCAGTAGCGCTCATCAAAATGAACACTAAACACAAACCAGTTAATCTGAAATGTGGCGCCCGCCTTTACATCCACTACCTACCCCATCCCGTTCTTGCACGACTAACACTGTAACTTAGATCGTAAGTAGCTTTTAGATGTTATTAACATTAAAACTAGATTATAAAGTTGTCAATATATTTTAATCTAATCATCCGATTAAGATAACTAATCAACCTAAAAATCAACCGTCTCGAATCGCTGATACTACTTGTTTCCAAGTGTTCTATATGTTAAATAGCAATTATACTTATCAGTGATAAAAATAGACAGTAGTGTTTGTTAGCCATCGACGATTAAATAGAAATGAGAGATTATCCAATTTAATTATTAAGGACAGGGCGATCCCGTGTATGCAGTAAATAGCTGACCGTATTGGTTGATGCTTTTCAGATTATTTTCAATACAAAAAGAGTGTCCCAAACTTCTCGGTTTTTGAGAAGCTTGAGACACTCTTTTGCAATAAACATAAAGCCGCACGATCAGTTGCAGCATTTACTGCCTACAAACAAAGTATGGTTTTTATCGGCTATTTCTGAACGCTCTTGCCATTGAATGTTAACCTGAGACTGTCTGCTAAGAAAATAAAAAATAATAATACATCCAGTTCAGATGGCAGTTCTCGATAGACAATCCAAGTTACCACCATAAACACGAATAAAAATACACACAGTCCAATACTGATTTTTTTGGTCATATCTAATATCCCCTCTGAATACAATCGACAGTTATCAGTTCCATATTGGATGTCGCCTACCCATTCAATATAGACATATTAATCTCTATAATTTCCATACACGACAACGCTTTTTCACAGTGATTTTTCGAGCAAAATTTTACATTTAAACCCACCAACAAGTAACAACTCTTTTTTCTGAATAACCAGGAAGGCTACTCATCCTCTTTTAAAATTTTATTTAGTTCCCGCGATTTTCTATGCGAAACGCTGCACTTGATACCATCTATCATGGTTAGCTCTTTTCTCTGGTAATCAAAACTACGAAAATGATCCAGATTAACTAATGTACTTTTATCACACCTAAAGAAGTCACTATATTTACCTTCAAAACTATTTAAATTACCGGGAAAATCGGCCACTTTATTTATAGCAGTCAATCTCACGATACCAGGCCGTTCTTTGCTAGTACTTAGCATAATAACATCTTTGACAGGGACTGAAAAAAAGCGCGTTCCAATCTTATATCCCAGAATATTCTTGTGTTCTTCCGCTTCCGACTTAAGAATATCTATGGTTGCACGAATATCCGCTTCTATTTTCGTCTTAACAGTATCTGGACCTTGTTCTTTCAAAATATAATCTAGCGGTGCAATGCGCCGTTCTAAAGTTAAAAAAGACAACTCCTCATGAGTGGTAATGAATACAATTTGGGCAAACGGCAATCGATGGCGAACATCATCTGCGAGATTCAGACCTGCTTGGGGCTGACTGCCAATTTCCATATCCAGAAAAAACAACCCTTCTTCGGAGCTTGCAATGCTGTCCAGCAGAACTTGCGAATCGTCAGTTGCTACTGCCAATTGCATATCATATTCTTCAATCATGATGGTATTGTTTATGATACTTGTATATTTGCTTCTTTGAGCTTCATTATCTTCTAATATATAAACCGGTAACACCTAGTTATCCTCCGTAATAATTAAACTCATTGTGACATAGCCTTTTGTGCTTTCAATTTCCATATAGAACCCCTGCTGCTGTTCGACAAGCTCTTGCACATTTGCGAGGCCCAAGCCACGATTGCTGCCCTTGGTTGAATAGCCAGTCTCAAAGATCTTGTGTTGGTTAAAATCTGAACCAACAGAATTACTAATCGAAATTTCAGATGTATTTTCAATTACATTAAAAGCAACTGTCACCGCTCTATCGGCCATTAATTTTGCTTGTTCAATTGCATTATCCAACAAGTTACCCACGATACGCATTGCTGCAGCAACCCCATGACCGAGATAAAAATCAGTGTCACCTATTTCAATATTTAGCTTGACATCACATTGTTTAGCCAAAAAACGTCGCAGCCCCACAGCCACGACGTCTCCAGCGGAATTTACCGCCCAATCTATGTGTTTAATTATCTTCAATGGTGCTATGTGTGGCGGTCATCTGACTGGCACGATGAATGGCGTTCTTCAAGACGAACGGCGCAATCATCGTCACCACAATGATAACCAAAATGATATCCGAATAGTAATCGTTTGATAGTAAGTGTGCTGAAAAGCCAATCTGTGCAGTTATCAGCGCCATTTCGCCACGTGAGATCATGCCCGCGCCGACTAGATAATTGCTACGGCGGCTGAAGCCATTGACCTTAGCGCCGAGGCCGCAGCCCCACAGTTTGGTGAGGACCCCGAGCACCGTCATGACCACGATGAACGGAAGCGATTGCCACACACCCTTGAACGTCATATTCAAACCCACACTGACGAAAAATAATGGAATAAACGTCGTGTAGCCCACTGGTTCGATACTAACGTCCACCACGTGCTGGTAATCCGTTTGCGCAATCGCGACGCCGGCAAAGAACGCGCCAATCGCGCCACTCAGTCCGACGAGTTCTGCTAACCAAGCTAGACCCAGGCAGATGATGATTGCCATGATCGTCGGGCTGGCCGCCATTAGTAAATGGTCGCTCAAGGCCATCAAGTATGGCGCCACCCATTTGATCACCAAGAACACACCGATGAAGAAGCCGACTTGTTCTACGAGGACGACGCCGATATTGGTCTGTGCAACGTCGCCCTGGCCGCCCATCATCGCAATCATGATACTCAGCAGGATCACGCCGATAATGTCGTCAGCGACCGCCGCGCCTAGAATCGTCGCCCCCTCCTTCGTGTCGAGTACTTTGAACTCTTTCAACACTTCCACGGAAATCGAGACCGAGGTGGCTGAGAAAATCACGCCAATAAATAACGATTCGAACCAACTGAATTGGAACAGGCGACTTGCCAAGCCCATGATGATGACCGGGAAGATGACCCCAATGATCGCCACAATGATTGCCGGTCGCAGGTATTTACGTAACAGCGCGAGGTTACTCTCTAGACCACCGATGAACATCAACACCACGACCCCAATATCCGAAAACGTCTGAACAAGCGTCGTCAGATGGACCCAGTTCAGAACTGCGGGACCCACAATGACGCCCACTAGGATCTCACCAATTACGGCCGGAATTCCCGCGCGATGTGCAAAGTGTCCCGCTAAGGTCGTCGCCAAAATCAACAAACAAAGTATTCCTAAAAAATCCATGCACTCACCCATCCATCAAAAGTCTTAGTCTAATCATACACCTTAATCCTGACTAATTTTGTAGGCGTGAGCCGTCTGCATCCGCCGAACCACGTGCCAGCCCAGACCAATCAACAGGCCGAGTGCTGCCGGCAACGCCCAGTCAAAGCCCAACTTGGCCAATGGCAGGTACTGCTGGTCCCAGGCCAATAGCGTTTGGACCCACTGCATATTAGTAATAACGCTCGGTGCGGAGGCAATTCCATCCAGAATGGCTGGAATCAACGTCAGCGCCGTCGTCCACCGATAAACGATTGGATCATGCTGGAAGAGTGGTGACGCAATTGCCAGGATAATCAAGGTAATGGCTAATGGATAGAGAAACATCAGCATTGGCGTCGACCACGCAATGATTTGATCCAGGCCAATGTTGGCAATGATGAATGAGGCGCCACACGCAAGCCGGTTGAAAGCCGCATAACTAATCTTGGGGAACTTGGCGTGTAAAGCTTCCGCAAAAGACGTCGCCAGTCCAACCGATGTTGTGAGGCAAGTTAAGGTCGCCATGATGGCGAGAATAATCTCACCTGGAACCCCCATAAAGGCATTCGCGATTTGGCCAAATGCAATTCCGCCATCCGCTGACAACTTGAACTGTGACAAGGAGGTCGCACCAATCCAGATCAACCCTAAGTAAATCACTGCTTCTAGGCTAATGCTCAGCAGGCTAGACTTGGCCGCAGTCTTCGCAATCGCCCCAGCATCACGTTGGCCGATGCCCCGAATCGCCGTAACGACCGCAATCCCAAATAATAGGGCCGCTAATGCGTCCATCGTGTTGTAGCCTTGCAAGAACCCATTTAGAAAGGCCCCGTGTTGGTAGGCGGCAGTTGGCGTTGCATCTGCCTGTCCCAGTGGCTGACTGAACGCAATCCCAAAGATCAGCGCCAACAGAATCAGGAACGCTGGGTTCAATAGCTTGCCAATCGTATCAATGATGCGCGTTGGTCGCCGCGCCGCCCAGTAGGTGATACTGAAGAAAATCAACGAGTAGGCGAACAGGAACCACGGCGCCTGACTGGTACTGACGTGGCTCGCAATCCCGATTTGAAACGGGGTCGTCGCCGTTCGGGGTGTCGCAAAGAGCGGTCCCAGCGTCGCGCAAGTTAAGACCATAAAAATCGTCGCGTAACGTTTGCCAATTGGCCGGGCCAAGTCGTAGATCCCACTACTGCGCGTCACGCTAATGGCAATAATACCCAGTAGTGGTAGCAGCGTCCCGGTTAACAGGAAGCCCCACCCACCCGTTAGCCAGTGACTGCCCGCGAGTTGCCCTAAATGAATCGGGAAGATCAAGTTACCGGCACCAAAGAACATTCCAAAGAGCATGGAACCAATAATCAGATAATGTTTGAACGTTAATTTTTGTGTTTGCATCGCATTTCCTCCATTACAAGTGGTCACCAATCATCCGTTTGTGTCATTGTGACCATTAACACTCGATACAAACCACCATCACTACTCGTTACTAACATGTTCATCTTCCTCTCATGAGATTAAAAAAAGCGTCCTGACAAAATCATCATTTGATTTTGTCAGGACGCTTCCGCGTGGTACCACCTGTCTTCGTCACGAGTTCACACTCGTCACCTTCGCGTACGGTCAGTCAGGCCATCAGCCTAGGACTCACGATACGTTGGCCCGTTAATGGGGGCACCCAGCTAACACTTCATCACGTCGCATTAGCAGTTCTCAGGTTACTTTCTAGTCAGTGTCATCACCGCTTCACACCATCCAGCGGCTCGCTTAAGATTAGGCTGACTATACTCTCCTGATCATCACGTTCAATCTCATTTATTTTTAATATTTGCAACCATAAACTCATTATGCGGACTTGTCAACACTTTTTTCGCAAATCACGTGCTTAATCGGTCAACGCCCATTTGCGGATGGCTTTCGCGACCCCGTCCGCATCGTTGGTCGCCGTCACCGCATCCGCGTGTTCCTTGGCAACCGCGCTCCCGTTACCCATCGCGACCGCGGTCCCGGCAAAGGCAAACATCGGCAAATCATTTTGTTCATCGCCCAGGGCCATCACTTCGTCCGCTTGAATCTGCAGCTCAGTGGCCAAATCCTGCACCGCCTGACCCTTATTGACACCAGTGTGCATCAATTCTAAGAAGTTCGTGGCGGCCCGAACGACGTACAGCTCATCACCAAAGGTCGTCTTCACTAGGTCTTCCACCGCATCCAGTTGGGGACCTTCCCCAACGAACAATCCCTTAGCAATCTGAAAGTCAGCGGGCAAGTCGTCAGGGTCGCGTACTAACAGACCGGCCTTGTTCTCCCATGCCTGCACGACCGTGACCCAGTTGACGTCCCGGTCAGCGGTATAAATCGTACTCTCGGCATCGAGGACGTTGAACGGCACGTGGTGTTGTTGGCCAAACGCCGTCATTTGTCGGTAATGGGCGTTGTCGATCAGGTGTTTGGCAACGATGCGCCCATCGATACTCTCGATCACAGCGCCATTGTAGGTAATCACGTACTGGTCGTCACCGGCTAGGCCCAGTGCATCCAGATATGGCTTGGCACCAGCTAACGGCCGCCCCGTGCAGAGGACGACTTTGATGCCGGCATCCCGAGCAGCTTTGACCGCAGTAATCGTACTCGGCAACAGTTCACCCTTGGAATTCAACAAGGTGTCATCAATATCAATTGCGATTAGTTTAATTGTCATTAATTATCGTTCCTTTCATCCGCGAATACGGTTACAATTAAGTTATGCCACCGCTTCCACGATGGGCTACTTCCAATATAGCATAGCCGAACGATCAACATGGTCGATTTTTAAAAGGAGGCGGGGCGATTTTACAAACTATTCAAACGAGGCCTAACAATGGAAATCTTACATGAGGCGGTCCAGACGATTCCCCGCCTCCCTTTTAAATACTATGAACACGACCCCTTGACCGACATTACGGTGACACCCCACTGGCATCAAGGTATCGAGCTGAACTATCTGGTCAGCGGAACGGTGCTCAAGTTCGTCACCGATGGGCAAACCGCCGAGTATCGACCGGGCGATCTCTGGACCACTAATCGGCGCGTCGTACACAGTGCCAGCGGTCCTGCCGAGGTGGACTGGGTCGAATTTGGTTTGATTATTGACGATGCTTTTCTCCAGCATCAGGTCCCTGCCAGTGCGAATTGGCAGCTGACCTTACACGGCGCGTCCTCGGCGAGCGAACACCCGCAGGCTTACGCCCAGGTACGTCAACACCTAGTCGCCATTCACGACCTACTCGCAACGCCCACGACTGACTTGGTCCGGCTGAAAGTGCTCAGTCACTTTTATCAGCTCGTCGCTACGCTGGGGGAAACGTTCACGGCCCCAATCAGTGCTCCGGCGGTCAACCCGAACCAGACGCTGACCGATACCGTGATGTCGGCCATCAATCAACACTATGCTGACCCGATCGACGGCAATACTTTAGCTGACCAATTTCACGTCTCATTGACGACATTGAATCAGCAGTTCAACGCCAACGTCCAGATGTCCGTCAACCGCTACCTGCGTTTGATTCGATTGATGAACGCGCGGCGCTTGCTGTTAGAGACGGACCACAAAGTCGCCTACATCGCGATGGCGTGCGGGTTTCCCAATAGCAAGACCTTCAATCGTAATTTTAAATCCTGGAAGGGCGTGACACCGACCGATTACCGCCAAGCCTACGCACGCTATCACCGAATTGATACTAGTTGCCTCTAAAAATGTCCCTTCATTGTGCCGATTCCGTGGTAAGCTACGGCTATCAAATAAATGACGGGAGTTTTGACAATGATTAAATTAATGGCAACTGATATGGATGGGACTTTTCTTCGCGATGACATGACCTACGATGAGGCGCGCTTTGCGTTACTTTATCAACAACTGCAGCTGCGGGGCGTCCGCTTCGTCGTCGCTAGTGGTAATCAATACTTTCAATTGAAGTCCTTCTTCAAGAACTATCCGGAAATGATCTACGTTGCGGAAAACGGCGCTTATATTCGTGACGCCGAGCGCGTTTACGCCCAACACGCCTTTCAACCCGCGGCGGTGCAAACGATTCTGGATAAGATTCAAGCAATTCCAGAATTAAAAATACTCGTCTGTGGTGCCAAGAGTGCCTACACGCTCAGTACGACTGACCCTGACCACGTCGCTAACATGCGGCACTACTATCACCACTTAGCCGTCGTCGATGATTACGCCCAGATCGATGATGATATCTTGAAATTCGCCATCTCATGCCCGCCTGAATGCACAATGGCCATCGTTGCGACATTGCGCGACCAATTAGTGGGCCTCGGCGAACCAACTAGTAGTGGTCACGGCGATATCGACATTATCCAGCCGGAAATGAATAAAGCTGCCGGATTAGCTGAATTGGGCCAAGTCTTAGGCATCAACCTTGCCGAAATGGCCGCATTTGGTGACGGTGGTAATGACTTAGAAATGCTGCGGGAAGTTGGCTTCGGGGTCGCGATGGCTAACGCCCAACCCGACGTGACGGCGGTCGCCAACGCCACGACAGGGTCAAACCAAGAACAAGGCGTCTTACAATGGATCAATCATTGGCTGGAGGCGTAGGTCATGCAACCACGGTTAACCACGACGGTCAGCATTCTCAGCCTCTCCACCGTGACTGGGATCACGACCGCCATTACGGGCATCATTCCCCAGCTCAAACGGGCTTTTCCACGAGTCCCGACAACGCTGATTGAATGGGTCGTCACGATTGCGAATTGCAGCGCACTGATTACCCTGCTACTCAATCCCCGCTTGACGAATCGCTGGGGGTTGCGGCCGGTTGTCATTAGTGGCCTCTTACTCAGTGCGGTGATGGGTTTGATTCCTGCATTCACCGCCAACTTTACGGTCATCATGCTGAGTCGTTTAGGTCTCGGGTTAGGCGTGGGGCTCTTCTCACCGCACGCCATCAGCCTGTTAACACACAGTTTTACGGGTGAGTTGCGGGCACGACTATTGGGGTATCAGACCGGACTGTCGGCACTAGGTAACGCGGTATTGCTCGGTCTGGCCGGCCTGTTGATCGGAATTAGCTGGCACGCGGTCTTCTGGTTATACGGTGGGCTCGTCATCATTGCGGGATTAGTGGCCCGTTTTGTCCCGGAACCGACCAGTGCGGCCCCCGTGACCACCACGGAACAGGCCAGTCTGCCACGTCATCAATGGCTTTTATTAGGACTGACCTTTATCACTTACCTGCTCATTTGGGGCGTCCAGCTCAAACTGCCCAGCTTCTTTGCCGCCCGCCATTTTGGCAACGCTGCCACGATCAATCTGACACTGGCCGCCATGAACATTGGTGGCTTGCTGGCCGGGCTGACCTTTGGCTATCTACACCGAATCTTGCATCGCTACACCTTGACATTAGGCTATGCGGGGGCGGCTGGCTCAGTCCTAGTCCTATGGTTGGCGCCTAACGCGACGATTGCGATTGGCGCGGCCGTGTTCTTTAACTTTATTTACTCTTACACCGGACCGTACCTAGTCTTTACCAGCAATACCGGCTTAGACGCCTCACAAGTCAACGTTTTGAGCAGTTACTTGACGATTGCGACGATCATCAGTGCGTTTTTCGCGCCACTCGTCTGGAACGGTCTTGGCCAGTTGGGGCCTCAGTCCCTCACAGCCAATGTTTTAATTTGGATCATGCTGATTTTAGGTGGGCTAGCCATCCTCACCGCGACCCACCATTCTCGAAAGGAAGTTTAAACCATGACATCTAATAATGATCGCCTACATACGGGCGAACTCTATCTACCCAACGACCCAGAACTGGAAAAACGCCAATTCGGCTACCTGGATCAACTGTATGACTTTAACCAGACTCGTCCCAGTGAATTGACCAAGCGGCAAATTCTGCTCAGTAAAATGTTCGCCGAAATCGGTCCTAACTGCTACATCGAGCCGCCACTGCGCAGTAACTTTGGCGGTCACCACGTCCACTTCGGCAAGGGCGTGTACGCGAACTTCAACCTGACACTGGTTGACGATACCCACATTTACGTTGGCGACTACACCATGTTTGGGCCAAACGTCACCATTGCGACCGCGGGCCATCCGATCCTGCCGAGCCTCCGTGAACAAGCTTACCAATACAACATGCCCGTCCACATTGGTCGTAATTGTTGGTTAGGTGCCGGCGTCATCGTGCTCCCTGGAATCACGATCGGCGATAATGTCGTCGTGGGGGCCGGCAGCATCGTCACCAAAGACTTGCCTGATAACGTCGTCGCTGTCGGCAATCCGGCCCATATCTTACGCCAGGTCAGTGATCATGACCGTGAATATTATTTTAAGGACCGTAAGATTGATCCGAGTTTGTTGGATTAATGTCAAATCAAATAAACAGCCCGTTGTGTTTCGCCTGATTACGGCAGAACACAACGGGCTGTTGATGATTAATTACGCAAAATGAGCACATTAGTGGTTTTTTCCAAGAACTAACCGGACGATAAAATAACCGAAGCCACTATTTTTTTGCAGGATTTTTCATCACATGACTTTAAAACGTTAATGATTCAAATTTTCCCCGCTTCTTTTAAATTTCTGACCAAAGCGTTCCAGTCCTCATCATTAAAATTGGCAATTTGCGCCCCAACGATATCATTCTCACGATTTAAAAGAGCAAAAAAGTGATTTGAGATCATAATCATGGCAGAAATTTCTTCATCATCAAGTATAAAGAATATTTTCTTCTCCCCTATATAAAATTCAAAACTACGATTGTTAGTAATGACATCCCCATATTCGAACTCATATATGTTAATAATAGGGTTAGCCTCGGGTATGCTTCCATTAAAAATAAAATCACTGTTTTGAATATCATTGATAGAAGTAACTGTTACATTCACAATTTTCTTACTAACAGAATTAATTTTAAATTCAACAAAAGAATATTCCTTATTAATAAACCTATAGTAATAAAGTCCTTCTGCTTCCAGATCGTTTTCCGGAAAACTAATCGACACTGGTACATAGTAGTCTATTTCCATTTCTTCTTTGGAAATACTATTTTCCAACTTTTCCACTTTCATATTGTCCTCTTTATTGTCCGGTCCTAATTTAATTTCTAATATTCAATGAGATATCGTCACTTTTATTTTCAGATAGCAGAATAAGGCTTCTACCAAATTGCTCAATCAATCCCAACTCACTGTAAATATAAAATTCACATCTATGTTTTCTATCAGGATTATCGTCAATCTCCATATCAAGCTCTATTTC
>NZ_JAGYGS010000072.1:0-14815 GCF_018991185.1 Lactiplantibacillus sp. 7.2.4 | reverse complement strand
TAGAGCACGCTTTTGGTATTGGAAACAATCTGAAAGACATAAATCAACATGGTCAGTTATTTACTGCATACAGCATTCCGGCCAATTTCGGCAACCGAGACGGATCAATCCATCATTCAGATGACAGCCATAAGGGATAAGCGTGATTGCTGCGTAAGCTTCGGGAGTAAAGTCGATGCATTTTTATGAAGAACCTGGGCCTAAACCAAGTTGGTCGGTACATCGATATGTGATGTGCCATCATTAACTGGTCTGATAACTTTGTTCATCGTCAAGGGTTACTGCTGATCGTCACCTGAAACTGCCTGGAACTCAATCTGACTGATGGTTTCATGCTAAAACGTGATGTGCTAGTTCTAAATTCTCAGAGCTAAATGTAATCTTGCGGACGTTGCCGGCGACAGGAGGCCTTGAACAGCTCATAATAGGCAACAATGACTGCCGTCACGCTTGAGTAAGGATGTTGGCTATTGCTGGTGGAAGAGAACTAACGGGAGATTGGTAGTTGGTAATAGCCCGTGTCTGAGACGTACTTTTAGGAACGCTCCACTTAAGTCATGGTATGAGCGCTGGATTATTGCGGTGTCTTCTCATCCAGCGCTAAAAATACTTCTCTAGTGCAAATATGTTTAAGCGTACATTACGGGATAATGGCTGGGATAAAAACGCTCACAGATTGATGGTGATGGGGCTTCAATAAGTCTAGTGAAATGGGGACATCCGACCAGCTAATTAGCCTGATAATCACAGTTTGAGGTTTTGTTTAATAAGAATTTTGATGAATTGTCACGTGATTTGACATTTAGCGAGTATTAATTATTTTGTTTTAAATTAGAATTCAATGTATATGCTAATGATAAATAGTCCCCCGTCAGTGCAATGATAATCAGTTTAAAGCGGAATAACGCGGTTTCTGGTTCGTTAATAATTGTGGATGAGAATTCATTTAATGGTTATTAGATTAGAAGATGGTTAGTGCTATTGTTGAATATGATTAAGGCTAGTATAATAGTTATTATGTTTAATTAAGAAACAAAATTTGTTACTTTTAAACGAATACAAACTGGTTATGAAGTTTGGAGGAATCGATATTGGATAAGGAAGAAAAGCTGGATCGGTCGTTCTTTGGCCAACCCCGTGGCTTGCGGACGTTGTTCTTCACTGAAATGTGGGAACGGTTCAGTTATTACGGGATGCGCGCGTTACTGATCTACTATATGTATTACAGTGTCGCTAAGGGTGGCTTGGGATTCGACCAAGTCACTGCCGCATCGATCATGTCAATTTATTCGGCCTTAGTTTACGTTTCTAGTGTTCTCGGTGGCTTTTTAAGTGACCGGGTCTGGGGGAGCCGTAAGACCGTCTTTATTGGTGGGGTCTTCATCATGTTGGGGCATATCGTGCTCTCAACCCCATTTGGCGTTGGCGCATTATTTGTTTCCATCGCACTGATCGTTATTGGGACCGGGTTATTAAAGCCCAACGTTTCAGATATGGTTGGTCAATTATACACCGCTGAAGATACGCGCCGGGATGCCGGTTTTAGTATTTTCGTCTTCGGGATTAACTTAGGTTCACTAGTTGCACCAGCATTAGTTGGTCGAATTGGATTGAACGTGAACTTCCACTTAGGGTTCTCATTAGCCGCCATCGGGATGTTCTTTGGTCTGTTGCAATACTACTTTGATGGTAAGAAGAACTTAAGTACGGCTAGCCTTTACCCAACTGATCCATTGGAACCTGGTGATATGAAGAAAATCACCACACGGACCACACTGGGTGTCATCGGAATTGCTTTAATCTTACTCTTAATGTGGTTAATGCATGCCTTGACACTCAATAACGTGATCAGTTTGATCAGTATTCTGGTTATTTTGACCCCAATCGTCTACTTTATCTTGATGTTAACGTCTGAAAAGATGGATGCAACTGAACGTTCACGGGTTCGTGCCTACATTCCATTGTTTATTGCCGCAGCGTTATTCTGGGCCATTGAAGAACAAGGATCAGCCGTGTTGGCATTGTTTGCCGCCAACCGTGTTAACCTCGACCTTGGTTTTGTGCACTTAGCTGCCTCTGATTTCCAAATGTTGAACCCATTGTTCATCATGATTTACACCACACCGTTCGTTTGGTTATGGACGAAGTGGGGTAAGAAGCAACCTAGCTCACCAGCCAAGCTTGCGGTTGGGTTAGTATTCGCGGGTGCTTCATACTTGATCATGGCCATGCCAGGTGCACTCTTCGGAACTGCCGGTAAAGTTAGCCCACTCTGGTTAGTAGCTAGCTGGGCAGTCGTTGAAATCGCCGAAATGCTGATTTCACCAATTGGGTTATCTGTGACGACTAAGTTAGCGCCAAAAGCGTTCGCCTCACAGATGATGAGTATGTGGTTCCTGACTGACTCTGTTGGTAGTGCACTGAATGCGCAAATCGTTCGTTTCTACTCAACGAAGACTGAAGTGCCATACTTCGCAATTATTGGAATCGTCAGCGTCTTACTCGGGATCGTGCTGTTTGCGATGGTACCGATGATCAAACGGTCAATGCAAGGCGTTCGTTAAACGCAATTTTAATGAAGGTATGTTATCTTATTGATAGCATATCTTTTTTTTGTGAGGAGGAATTGACATCGTACGGCTAGCTTTCAGTAGTGATAATCATTTTGATGTGAATCGAATCGATGCGGCCGCGATGATGCGCGCCCAAGCGACCTATTTATTGCAACAAGGCGTGCAGTGGTATTTAGTTGCTGGCGACTTGTTCAATGATTTTCAGCGCAGTGAACAGTTTATTGTCGATTTACAGGCGTTATTAGGCACTCAGACCCGCGTTTACTGGATTGCGGGTAATCATGACATGGTTCACGGTGTTTCGTTTGACGAGCTTGAAACGGGCCAATTCGCGGGTTATCTCCATAACCGCTACGTTGATATTCCCGGGACGGACTGGCGCGTGATTGGCAATAACGGCTGGTATGATTGTCAGTACGCCGCCCAGGAGCCCGACACGACGACGGCCGACTTCTTGCACTGGAAAAATGCGTTTTGGATTGACCGGGCCATTAAACAACCAATGAGCGATGGGGAACGGACAGCGTTAATGCTGAATCAAGTCAAAGCGCAATTGGTCCTGGCGGCCGCTGAACAGAAACAAGTGGTGTTTATGACTCACTTTGTGCCGCGGGCCGACTACTTGCAGTTTGCAACCGGGAAGCGGTTTTGGAATATGGCTAACGCGTTGATGGGAACACCACGTTTGGGCGAATTATTGGAACAGTTCAGTGTCGCCCACGTCTTGTTTGGGCACTTACACGTTCATCCGAAGCCACGGACCTTTGGGCAGACGACTTACTACGATCAGGCGGTCGGATATGGCCTCAAACGAATCAATGAATGGCGGGCAACTAATTTCATGGCAGAGTGGTATCAAGATACCCAAATCATTGATTTGAAATAAATTCAAAAAAGTTTTGAAAAAGCCTTGATTTTTTATTCAAAATTATGTATTCTAATATAGTTGAATGATTCACGGAGGGGTAGCGAAGTCTGGCTAAACGCGGCGGACTGTAAATCCGCTCCTTCGGGTTCGGTGGTTCGAATCCACTCCCCTCCATTTCATTTTTGGGCTATAGCCAAGTGGTAAGGCAACGGGTTTTGATCCCGTGATGCGCTGGTTCGAACCCAGCTAGCCCAATAGATAACACACAATAGTCGTCAATGAGACTCAATGAGCCTTGTATGACGGCTTTTTTGTTGCCAATGACACACAATAAGGCACAATAGGGCACAAATAAAATGCACCACAATTGCACCAAAAGTGCACCACAGAATGCACCACGGATTTATATTAAATGTCCATGTAACGAGCTAGCTTAGAAGCCGCCTCGTTTCGTTGTTTTTTGGTAACGTGTAAATAGATCTGTTGTGTGATCTTTAAATCAGCATGACCGAGAGTTTTAGATACTTCGTTAATAGTGGCACCGGCTTCGAATGATAAAGTACAAAAAGTGTGTCTAAAAGCATGAATCTTTATGCGTCTTAGATCGTATCTTTTACAGATACTACGATTCCAATGGTCAGGCATACTCGGTGAAAGTGGTTGATTATCGTTGCTAGCAAAAACAAGCTGTTTAGGGCTTTTTGAATTGAATCCTAGTTCGAAGTATTGCCTAGCTTGGGTCATCCGCCACTTATGAAGCCATTGCAACGTCTTAGGGTCAATCGTGATAGTGCGATAGCTGCTGTTTGTCTTAGGCGTCTGCACAACAATTCGCCAGTTCTTACCTAGTGATTGTGTCTTATTAACCGTTATTTCGTTGGTCTCAAAGCTAATGTCTCGCCACTGTAATGCTAGCGCCTCACCACGGCGTAGCCCAGTGAACGCTAACAGACGGAACAACATAAAAGCTTGCGGGTTGTCATAATCATAGGCACAATCAAGAAAACGCACTAGCTCGGACTTCTCATAAAAATCTATGTGAGATGCTTGCCGGTGTTTCTTTTGTTTAGGAATGCTAGTTTTATCCATTGGGTTACGGGTAGTTAATTCCATCCGGACACCAAAATCAAAGACACTGATGACATACGTCCTAAAACGACGGTACTGTTTTAACCCCTGATCAAGCCATTTATGCACGATTGATTGACATTGGGCTACTGTGATACACTTTACCCGTTGAGAGCCTAATACGGGCAATATATGCAGTCTGAATATATCCGCTGTCTTAGCCCAAGTTGATTCTTTAACTTGTGATTGGTAGTCCTCACTGAACCATTTTACATATAACTCGTTAAAAGTAATATCGTTGTTTGATACATAACCTTTTCTAGTAAAATCTGTCTGAACATTGGAAGTCCATAATTGGGCTTCTTTTTTTGTCTTAAAACCACGCTTGTGCATCCGTTTGGCCTTACCGTTGGTATCTTTACCCACGGATGTAAAAGCCTCCCAGAACGCACCAGATTTCGTTTTATACTGCTTGAATGTAGCCATATTGATTATTCCTTTCATACCAGCTGGCGGGCAAGTATGTAGGAAAGCTTAGTCTTTATTTTCGATACGTTTAATATTCTCTGTAGCAGTTTTATTTTGAAGAAAAGTTTTAAGTTGTTTACGGGCAACAGAGTTAAGTTTTTGAGTTCGTTTCTCGTTAGATACTCTGTCTATAATCATTTGTGCATTTAAGTTCTCTAAATTAGTAAGTACTAACAGTTGCTCCATAGTGGCGTTATCACGAATATTTCCTTTAATGTGTGGATTAAGTTGGCGCCATTCTCCTGCGGTCACACCAAATAATGCAACATTAAGTCGATCGGCCTCATTAGCGTATGCAAACTTAGCTTCTTGTGTAGTTAATTTTTGAGGGATTAAAGCTTCCTTGATAGCGTCTGTGTGAATTCGGTAATTAGCTTTTGAAAGAGCTCGGTTTAGAGTCCAATCAAGGTTAAAATGACTCTCGGAGCTTTGTTTTAATTGTTGGTAGTCTTTGATTAAATAGAGTCGAAATTCGGGAGAAATCCAGGAAGCAAACTCAAAGGCGATATCCGAATGAGCATAGGTACCACCAAGACGACCAGGCTGTGAGGTTATACCAATTGCTTGTGTAAGAGTGATCCATTTTTTGGGAGACATTATAAATGAATTAGCGCCGGTTTCTGAAAGTATTTGTTCAAAGGCCTTGTTATTAAAACTGGAGTTATTCATTTGTTCCCAAATTCCTAAGAATTCAAGTGTATTTCTATTTCTAAGCCAGTTTTTAATAAGGTCCGCTGGAGCGTCAGGGGACTTATATTTAGCAATACCAGTTAAACTTATAAAATCGTTATTGCTAGTGCCATCGTTAAATAAATCAATTGACGTCCCTTGAACGTCGATTGTAGTGTGTTCTCTTGTCATAATAAAACTCCTTTTCTAAACCTGGTCGAAATCGACCAGGTTTATTTGTTAGCCTGTGGATAACTTCTTGTAAATAGCTTTGAATTCCTTTCATACCAGCTGGCGGGCAAGGTATGTAAAAAGAAATCATCAATCGAAGTCTTCGTCCTTTTCGGGATGATTGATACTATCTATCTGATGTTGCAGAAATTCTATTTCGTCTGATTGTAGGGAAATTGTGTCATATAGATCAGCCACTACGTCAGCGAGTGCGTATTTTAGATCTTTCAGATTTGTGGAACCCTCGATTAATTCAATTGAAGTGGTTCTAGAGCTTTTGGGCTCCTTTTGTGCCCCGACAAGATAGGCCTCATCAACATTTAGAACAGCTGATAGAACCCTCAATGTTTCAAATTTCGGAGATGTTTCTCCAGTTTCCCACCTAGAAATAGTAGCGTAAGAGACTGGTTTTACTTTTGTGTTGTGTTCTGCGAGAAACTGATTATACAAGTCTGCAAGTTCAGTTTGAGTCAAGTTTGCGTTTTTTCGTGCTTGTTTAATTTTGTCGGATTGCCCCTTAAAAAGCGAAGCAACAAAGTCGTTATCTTTACTCATGTCTGCATCTCCAAATCTATTGTTTTCATTTATTAAACAATAGATTTACATAAAATGCAAAAAATAATTAAATGTTTGGTATAACATCTTTACATTTTTTGTAAATTGATATATTGTTATTTACATAAAATGTAAAGGAGATGTTTGAATGCAATCTATAATTACCAACAAACAGCAGAGAAAATTAATAATGGTATCTGCACTTAATCGGTTAAACAGAATGAGTTTGGCCAATGAAATCGGGGTATCCGAACCAACATTGAGAAAAGTATTAGTTTCCAAGCCTCCAATTATAGTTAATAATCGTACGTATTTTCAGGTCAACAAGTGGTTAGACGGTCAAGTAGAGGAGGGCGAGCCATGAATGACTTAGTAACACTGACATCACAGCGGCTGGACGCGGAAGCATATACGACCGGCGATGTGATTGCGGAGTATGCGGGAATTACCCACCATGCTGTTAATGTAACAATCAATCAACAGTATGAGAGATTGGCACGGGCAGGTAATGGCAAGGTGTCATTTAAAATGAAGCCTATGCTAAGTGGTCAAAAGGCAAAAGTATATTTACTCAACGAGCAACAGGCTACCTTGTTGATCACATTCTTAAAGAACACACCACGGGTAGCTGATTTCAAGGAGGAACTTGTTAGACAGTTTACAGTTATGAAACGTGAGTTAATTTTGCGGCAGGCTAAGTTTGAACTAGGTAAGGATTTTTCTAAGTCATTGCATGAAGCAATTAGAGAAAGCCCGGCGCTAGGTGAACACGGCCATTTGTATGTGAATATCAACAAGTTGGTGTATAAGCAGGCACTGGGGGTTAATGTGAACGAGTTGCGCAAAGCTCGCAATATTCCTAAGACCGAGGCTATTACTCACTACTTAAGTTCTAGTGAGGCGGATGCGGTCAAGCGGGTTAAGCAGCAAATCAGAACGCTACTTGAAATGAAGCTTGACTACCAGCAAATCAAGCAAGCCTTGCAGATTCAAGGCGTGATTTACCGTATTGAGTTGCAATTGCCAGCTAAAGCATCCGTCAAATAGGCAAAATTGGCTTTACCGACAGTGGAACCTGATTGATAAGGATTGAAAGGCGGTGAGGATAATTACAGAACCGATTAAGGTGTTATTAAGTGATGAACAGGCGCAGGCACTACGAGACTTCGTATACCAGCTAACTACGGATTCAATCAGTCAGGCTAAGCGTGATGTGGGTGCTAGTCAGCAGTGGTTACGCAAGAAGAAAGCGGCGGCGTATGCGGATGTATCAGAGGGAACGTTTGCAGGCTGGACGAAGCAAGGATTAACTGGTCACGTCATTAATGGATCAGTGCTATTTAATAAGCACGACATAGATTTTTATATCAATCACAATGGAAAAATGAAGTAATAAAATCCGGCTGGCGGGCAATTGCGTTTGATGAACACATAATAAATTCGAGTGAGGATGGTAACTATGATTGGAACACTATTGATGAGTTTAGTTAAGTTTATGATTATTTCAGCGGTTGGCAACGTGTCATTTAAATTGATTGCTAATCCGGGTAAGTATTTCGGTTAGGCAGATTAAGGAGTTAGAACATGAATGAGTGTACAAAAAAAGTCCGTGTTACTCGCCAAAGTATCACACGGACAGCCTGAAAACACTACTGTTATGGGCTTTTTGTATACTCATTTTACTACAAAATGAGGAGTAAACACAATGGGTAACCCAATTTATGAACTATCAAAGTTAAATGATATTAGCGCGGCGTGCAAGCACGCGGGTATTTTACTAGAACGGGTCAATAAAGCAAATAGCAGCATTTTAGCCATTAGTGATTTAGTTGAACCAACGTTGAAACACTTAATTAGTAATGTGCCTGATTATTTTGAGTTAGACGCTGACAGACTACGAAAAACACTTAAAAATCGAGAAACGACTATTTACAGCGTGATGTGCGTACTAACTGAAATGGGTACACTAGCAATGAATATTGATGAGGAGACAAGCGGTCTAAGTGGGGTTATTGATGACATTAATAGCACTGTAAACGGGATTAATGACGGCATTAACTCCATTTTGGATGGTGGTAACTCGGATTACAGCGATGATAACTCACAGGGGGCGACTGATCATGAATAATGCGCAAACCCGACTAAACCATGCTAGGACGACCTTACAAGGAACTTTATTACAATTGGACTACTTACAAGAGCTAGTCAATCAAACAGTAATGCGTGATGGTCAGCGAGCTAAAATTAGCCAGCAAATCCATAACATTAAAGTGAACAACCAAGGTGCATTGAAACAACTGGCATCCGTCTATGAACTCCCGTTAGTCGGGACAGTAAAGTAGGGTGGTGAGCGAATGAAAGTAAATGACAGGCTAATGAGGGCGCTACAAATTGCCCGTGAGGGCGTCGCGGTATACCCCTTAGCAAGTAACAGCAAAGTGCCGTTAAAAGGCACACAGGGCTATAAGGACGCTACCACGGATGTAGAAACGATTAAAGGTTGGTTTGAGCATGTCCCAAGGGCGAACCTTGGCATCCGTTTAGACCAAGCTAAGTTAATCGTGGTGGATATTGACCGACATGGTGATATTGATGGCACGGAAACATTGAGAAAACTTAATCAGCAAGGCAAACCCTTACCGAGTGACACTTATATTGAGCAGACTCCGAATGATGGCTTACATTACTTCTTTAAGTTGCCGGTTAAGCTAGATATGAAACGGCGAACGGGTCTATATCCGGGTATTGATGTGCTGGCTGACTTCGTATTAGTAGCACCGAGCGTGATTAATGGTAGTGCTTATAGGGCGATTGAGCCAACTAACGATATTGCTACGGCGCCCCAGTGGTTACTTGATGATCTGTTACCCAATCAACGGATGAACAAGGCACCGCAGCACGCCTCACAGATTCAAAAGACATGGGCGGGACGGATGCTTGATGACTTAGTGGCTGGTACTGGCGAGGGTAGTCGTAACAGCTACCTGACTTCGTTATTAGGGAAGTTACTACGAACTGGCTGTAATGGGATGACGGCCTATGAACTACTGCAATATGCTAACGAGCGATTACAACCGCCACTACCGGATAAAGAGGTTAATACCATTTTTAAATCTATTATTAAACGGACGTAGGAGGTGTCAATGTGTCAGAGGATAAGAACTTAAAGCAAGCCATCCAAGAGCATGACAAGCGGATTAATAACGTCACAGCTTTAAAGGGTGATAATTGGCAAGATCAACTCCGATTAACGACCCAAGGGGCTATTCGGCGGAGTTCACTATACAATATTTTACTGTTTATTGAAAATGACCCGAATTTAAAAGGTGTGTTGGCATATAACGAGTTCTCGGATCGAGTGGTGAAGTTACGTTCCAATGATAAAACGGGATTAAAAAAGGGCGATTGGCGAGATACGGATGATTCCTTGCTACGGTTTTATTTTGACGCACAATATAACATTTTGCTATCAAAGGATAACTTGCTGGATAGCATTGTTAAAGCGTCACAAGAACACGGGTTTGACCCGATGAAAGAACGGATCGAAACGGTGAAGTGGGACGGCCAGCCAAGGGCGGAAACCTTTTTCATTGATTACCTTGGTGCCGAGGATAATCACTATACACGGATGGTAACTCGCAAGTGGTTAGCTGGGGCGATTGCACGGGTTTATCTTCCCGGAGTGAAGTTTGATATTATCCCAATCTTAGAGGGCACTCAAGGGCTTGGGAAGAGTACCTTGGTGCGTCAGTTGGCACCAGATTACTTCAGTGATGACATGAAGAGCATGAAAGACAAAGACGACTACCAAAAGTTAATGGGGAGCTGGATTATAGAACTTGCTGAACTGTCAGCCATGAATAAGACTGATGTTGAGAGCATTAAGAACTTTACTAGTGCCCAGTCTGACTATTACCGCAACACTTATGCACGCCGGCCAGAACAACATCCGCGCCGGAATGTCTTTATTGGTTCGACCAACCATCGAGACTATTTAAAAGACGCCACCGGTGAACGGCGCTTTTATCCAATTAAATGTGGAGTACAGCCCGTTACTAAGAACCCACTAAAGGCGAAGCAAGCTGATATGTTACAAATCCTTGCCGAAGCTAAGACTTGGTTTGACGCTGGCGAGAAGCTTTATTTTGACCAGCAGACGCTTAATGAGGCCAAAGCCTATCAACAAGAAGCCCAAGTTATTGATCCAATGCGCGAGGCTGTGAATGATTATCTGACAATGATGGTACCGACTAATTGGGAAGAATTGACGGTTAGTGTTAAACAGTCATATTTCACGGCTATTGAGAATGGTAATCCAATTGATTCGGATTCAGAAAGCTGGTTACATGCGAAACTAGCACCGAATAAAGAACCAATTCAGTGCACGACTACCCGTGAGATCATGGCGGTTGTTTTTGATCATGCGACTAACAAATATTTTAGTGGTCGGACTAACGCCGAAGCTAAGAAGATTAAGTTGATTATGGACAATACAGAGGGCTGGGAATATAAACGAGTACACATTGGAGAACGCTATTTACGGATGTATGTTAGGTGTTAAATAGAAGTTTGTTACTAAATAACGTGGTTCAAGTGGTTCAAAGTGATGTAAAGCTATATATACCAAGCGATACAAAGATTTGCTAACGTGGTTCATACGTGGTTCAACGTGGTGCTATCATGGTTCAAATGAACCACGATGACCACGTATGAACCAACAGCAAAGCAATAACAAACGTTGCTATACCGGCGTTTGAACCAATGAACCACGATGACCACGTTAAAACGATATTAAACTTTAAAGAATTGCATTTGAGATGAAACAGAAAAGGTAGGTGCCATTAAAATGACGTTATCAATGACTGAATTTAAAGTGTTAAACATGTTGCCTCGTGGTGCGGGTTACCCAATGACAACACCGAATATCTGCAAGGTAACCGGGCTTAAAGAACGGGATGTCAGAGAAGCCATTAGTATCTTAATTAATCAACACGGCGTGCCAATTGTCGCTAACCGGAGCGGTCATAATACGGGGATGTTTATTGCAACGGATGAAGCCGAGTTGAATATCGGGGTCACTTCGTTTAAGAACCAAGTTACTACGATGAACGCCCGTATTAGAGCCATAGAGCAAGCTGACTTGAACGGCTGGGAGAAAGCCCTAAGACCAGACATTAAGCGCTTAGAGACACAAGTAAGCTACGATAAGGAGGCGAACTAGTATGCGAGTACTTTACCCTAAGTTAGTTGAAGAAGCCTATAATTACATTGCTAAGGCTGAACCAGCCGTTAAGAATGCGCCTAACGCTGTTAAGTCAGAGATATACAGCAAGATGGTTAAGGACGGGATAATTGATGAGAATGGCGAACCACACAGACAGCTATTGATCGGGGCTTCATTGATGGTGATAGCGAGCTAGATTATGAACCGGCTACGCTGACCAAGTTTAAAGCAATGTACCCGTGTTATAAGGAGTATGACGATAGCCATTTCAGTCACACCGAGCAGGGCTGGGTGATTGACAGCTATGTAATGAAGTCATTATCACTTAAAGTTCTCAATGACCCGGACAGTAGCGAAGAACAGTGCGCACTCGCCCGTCATGCACTACAAGAGATTGAACGGTTTAGTTAATAAGTGTAAGTGAGTATCGTGCTAAAAAGTACGATGCTTTTTTTAGTTGAGCGAAGTTGTCCCGTTAGTTATTTATATGAAAATGGCTTGTTATATCAATGGTTAAAAGGCTTTGATGGCAATATAAAATATTGGAAAATAATGGAATCAAAATGTTAGAAAATGTTAGAAATTAAAAACGGGTTAATATTAACAATTGCTAGTCTAAAAGCTGAATAGGGGTTTACAAAAGTTTACAAAATGAGCAGTATTGTGCAGACCGAACTGCCTTATAAAACCTTATGTGGAACGACCTATTAAAACCTATTATTGTTTTGCTGTGTAAACTGCTTGTTTCTGCTAATGTGTGGACTGCTCGTTGGATTGATTGTAGGTCGAAAATTTCGACTTGCCCTGTACAGAGTTGAAAAAAAGTGATCGCTACAATTGATTAAGCACGTCTACAACTTGACAAAACATGACATTGTTTTGCAAACTCATAGGGTGCACCCCGTAACACCGATATTTCAACAATATGGTGCAACCCTATGTTGGTAAATGTTGATATTATTCGTACAAAACGGACACCATATAGTAAGTGAAAAGTAACCCGACACGATTAGACGGCATATTTAGCTGGAATGTTGTTATAGCAACCTCTATAGGCTAATGAAAACTCATGAGATGTCGGATTATGTCGGATTTTTTACTGGAAAATACTGGAAATTGAACATTGCCAGTTAGTTAATAGCTGGAATGCTTGGCATGACTGGTTTTAGAGCCGTTTTAAGTAAATGAAAATGTTGGAAAATGTAGGAATGTAAAAACGGATGAGTATGTCAACTGGCTTAGATGACGTTGGGTTACTGGTTGGGTTACTTGCTGGGGCACTCGAACGAGCATATAATGCAGACAGTCGTTCGTGAAGTAGCACGGACACCATGTTATAATTCGATTGTGGGGATTAATTGTAGCGTTGCCAGGAATGGCAACATACGTTAAAAGAGATGTTTGCGGGGTGGCTAGCGTCCCTTTTTTTGATGATTAGCAAGTGGTATGATGGGTTTAAGGAGTAGGGCTAGAAAACGTCAGCTGTAAATGCTGGCGCTTTTTAGTCTTTTAGGGAGCGAAAGCATGGAACAGTGGTATCGTAGCGCACGCCAATATTTAAAGCAGTACCGTTTTTACCATGGGATTGTTGAGCAGGCAGTTAATGACTGGGAAGGGGCAGAGAAGCCCAGGCGATTGCAACAAATGGAGTTGTATTGTCAGCGGGTTACTAATGCAATTGATAGCATCCGTGATGAACGTCAAGCCAATCTATTGCGTAATGAGTTCATTGTGGCGGATGGTAGCCAACGGGTGGCCTATGAACTATCGGGACTAAGTAAGTCGCAATATTATGTCATCCGTAAGCAGGCTATGTGTGAATGGTTGCAGTTAATCAATCAACACAAATAAGTTAGAGAAAACTGGAGTTTTAGCGTGTTTTGGATTAATCGTAAACACTGATATAGCAATGCCATTGAACCCTGTTATCATAGCCATAGCATTGTTATTTTATTAACAACCGTACAGAGGGTACGCCTGTTGTACCGATCCTAAAATGTTAGGAAATGTTAGGGTGCAAGTGTAACCGGAGTTACGGTTGTAAATAATGGTGCAACAAAAAAGCCATCCGTTAAGATGACTTTATGTATTGCCCGCCAGCATGATTAATCGGTAAATTTATGTGTTTTGAAGATAAAATGCACCAAAAAGTGCACCACGGACTATTTTTGAAGCCTGAAAACACTCGTTATCATTGGTATATCAGCATTTATATATAAGACTGGTTCGAACCCAGCTAGCCCAATTAGGGAAATTCGATAGCCGGCAATCAGGTGTAAAAGCCTTGATTGCCGGTTTTTTTGTCGCCAAAATTGCAATTTGCAAGTGCTCGAAACGGCTACGCTGAGATGCAAAGGATTCCGGCTCTTCGTCAAGTGGAGTTGAGACAATCTTTATGAAGTAGGGTCCCAAGTTCAAATATCATCATCTCCCTTGGTGATTGAATCCGTATCGGATGGTGCTAAGTGCTAGAGCAGGATTTAAGGACGACATTAGATGCAACCGAATGCTGTGAATGACTTCAACTCGAGCAGAATGTGGGCGATTGATCATGGCTTTCGGTGTGATTAGCTTAGCCGCTGAGCAGCCACCATTTTAATTGCTTCATTCGAAGATATCCTCAAAAAGAATGAATTTTTATACGCAAAACTGGTATCGCTTTCTTTGCTGATACGGTAAGATAATATTGAAGTTGGCAGTTAAACCTCGCCTGGAGCAACAAAACCAGCATCACGATAATTCGCTTGGAGCACCTGAACAGCGCCACTTTTCACGCCTTAAAGGGATAGTGACGGCGTTTAAATCCAAGTTCGGGTATAAATGGATATAGGCCAAGCAAATGTCACCGGTAAATGGCAGTTTACGGGCTTGGCGAGCGTTACTATGTGCGTTTGTAGAGTTTGGTCCCTTTTTATCCATGATTAGTGGGGCGCACTTTAAGGAACTTTTCTGGGCTGATGGAGGACAAATTGCCACTCGCGCGAAATTACCGTTAGCGGTAAGCTTAGTTCAAGCCTGATTCGTCTCTAGCGAAGCAGGCCTTGCAAACTAAATCATGACGAGGAGGAACCACGAATGCCAGTTACAAAAATTAAGTTA
>NZ_JAGYGS010000071.1:0-14868 GCF_018991185.1 Lactiplantibacillus sp. 7.2.4 | reverse complement strand
ACTACTACGGCCCACAGCGGACTTGCACCGCCTAGTTATCACCCATGCCGGGCGCACTCAAAAAAGCGGACCTGCCAAACACTGAATAATGGTGTTTGGCAGGTCCGCTATTATTTGTTTTGATTAAAGTTGTTCGTCGATTGCTTTGACGGTTGCCAAGAACCACTTGTTGAACGCTGCTGCGTCGATATCAACACAGACGTTGGCGTTGGTCTTGCCATCGTGGTAAGCCCCGCGAATATCGCCGACGGTCTCACCATTGGCCGGACCATCCGTCTGAACATCGATCCACATGGCTTCGGTCGTAAAGGCTTCTGGATGGAGTAGGTAGAAGAGCGTGTTAACGTCATGCATGGCCACGCCGGTCTGGTTGCGATCGTTATAGTGGCCGAAGAGGGCGTGTAACATCTCGCCGGTCTTGCCGAATGCTGGCAGTTGTTCGATGGATTCGCGAGTCAAGAGTGCTTTCATCGTGACGTCCAAACCAACCATCGTGATGGGAACGCCGGATTGATACATGATTTCAGCGGCATGGGGGTCGGTGAAAACATTGAATTCAGCGGCACTGGTCATATTGCCCTTTCCGAGTGCGCCACCCATTGCGACGATTTCCTTGATGTGAGGTAACACTTCAGGGTAGGTCTTGAAGAGTAGTGCGATATTGGTATACGCACCAGTTGGCACCAACGTAATGGGTTGCTCGGCGGCCATGATGTAATCACGTAAAGCTTCAACAGCCGTTTCAGGTAATGGGTCGGCTAAGTCAGTTGGAAAGTCATAGCCCGGCATGCCGGAAACACCATGAATACGGACGGCGTCTTCAAATGGTTTGATGAGTGGCTGAGGTGCGCCACCCGCGACGGGAACGTCACTGTTGAAGAAGCGCGTGAGTTTCAGCGCATTGAGCGTCGTTTTATCGACGGTCACGTTACCGGCGACCGTTGTAATTAATTGTAAGTCCAAGTCAGGATGATTTAATGCAATCGTGATCGCAGCGGCATCATCAATACCAGGATCAGTGTCCATGATAATCTTTGTTGACATGTTCATTCCTCCAATTAAATAGACGTGCTTGAAATTAGTTCTATTTTAGCATACTACGGCCAATGAATTCGATTGCAATTACATGGGGTTTGACGTAGCATGACAGTAAATACAGTTAACGATGGAGGAACGGATTATGAGTCAACCACGGGTTATCTTAATTACAGGGGCGTCTTCAGGGATCGGTAAGGCCACCGTATTAAAGTTACAAGCACAGGGCAACATTGTGTACGGTGCGGCCCGGCGAATCGAGAAAATGACGGATTTAGCCGCTGCTGGCGTGCACGTTTTAAAAGTCGATGTGACGGATGAAGCCACGTTGATTGCGGCTGTCAAAACGATTCAAGTCGAACAGGGCCGCATTGATGTGCTGATCAATAATGCCGGTTATGGGTCATACGGCGCGTTGGAAGACGTGCCGGTCACAGAAGGTGAGTACCAGTTCAAGGTGAACGTCTTTGGTGTGATGCGCTTGACCCAACTCGTCTTGCCATTAATGCGTGCGCAACACCGTGGCCGCATCATCAACGTCTCTTCGATTGGTGGTAAGATCTACCAGCCGCTGAGTGCATGGTACATGGGGACCAAGCATGCCATTGAAGGGATGAGCGACTCATTGCGGATGGAAGTTGCACCATTCGGGATTGACGTGGTCATCATTGAACCGGGTGGCATTAAGACTGAGTGGGCTGGCATCGCCGAAAAGAAACTGTTGGCGGTATCTGGTGAGACGGCTTATCGCGACCAGGCCATCAAGGTCGGTGCGATGCTCTCGTTGTTCGACCAGTTCGCCTCTAATCCAGGAGTGATTGCGAAACTGATGGTGCGTGCGGTCAATGATGTCAAACCTAAGACGCGGTATCACGCTGGAGTGGGTGCTAGTTTGTCATTAACCGGCCGCCGCTGGTTGAGTGATCGCCAGTTTGATCGCATGATGACTTCGGCCGTCAACGGTGCGGCCAAGCTATCCAAAGTGACACGCCGCAAAGACCGTCGCGCAGGTAGCCGTCATTATCAACATGGCAATTCAACGAACGAAACCAATTAAGACGTCTGGAACCTCGTTTCACCAAGAACGGTGAGACGGGGCTTTTTTCGTTCTCCGCTACAGTTTGGTCATCACTGCCGTTAGTGTCGTCGTAGCCGTCGTCATGGTCGGGTCGTCGACTGGATGGTAGGTGACCTGCAAGTCCGGGTAGGCCTCAATTAGTGGCACCAGCTGTTGCCATTGTGTGAGATTGTCTTGCTCATCATCCGGTAGCTGCCAATCATTTTGACGCCAGGTCAAGTAACGCTGCTCGCTGATGATGGTCGCCACGATTTCAGTAGTCGTATGCACGTGGACGGGTAAGTCATGACGTTTGAGTGTCGTCAGGGCTTCAATCAGTGCACTTAACGTCAACTGGGTTTCGGTATGGCCGTAACCAGCGTCGTTCAGTGCTTTTTGGTGATCTGCATAGCGCAAGATGACGACCCAAGCCGCGGGAGTTGTCGCGGTGATGGGGGTTGCTTGATGCATCGTACTGGCCAAATAGAGATGAATCGTTGTCATGGAGGTCCTCCTCGTAATCGTAATGGGGTGTTAGAAACATGGTTCATTTAATAAATACGGTAATTCGCTGGATTTCCGTTAAAAAAGTCCAAATTAATGCATTGTGGTAGTTAGTCTTACTGTTCGTCTGCCGGTGATCGTCCTAATCCGACTTCCGGGGCCGGCTGACAATTGCTGGAACGTAAGCCGACATCGATTTGAACTCACGCAGAAGACCACTGCGCAATTTCAAATACGAGTCTTATTCTAAGCCGGAAGTAACCCACTTCCAGCTAAGAATAATTTGGCTACTGAGCATTGTCAGCCAGCCCCTCCAGTGGGGAAGCCGCTCGAATGGCGGATGAACGGTCACCTAACTTGGTGCAACTGACCATTGAATATTTAGGTGTTTGGTTTTTCAGGCAAACCTTTAATTGGTATCGGTGATGCTTTATGGTATTTGAGTACTGAGGGGATTATCTAAATATTACTCACTCATCTCTATGCCACTAATTTCAATGGCAACTAGTCTTGAATTTAGTCGATAAAATGGCCTGCACTCAGAATTCAAGACTTGTTTATTCCAGACAAATAGAGAAGATTCTGACCAGTTCAGTGAAATTACTTGTCTGACAGCATGAATATAGAGCTTTAGCTATCATTAAAGACTAGTCTGACAGTTGAAAGTCAAAGTGACCGTGTACCAATGAACCAACGACCAATCCAACAAAAAGTTGGGCCCGCGCATGTCTGCCTTTCGAATACCATCCCGACTGGAAGGTATTCTGGGCAAGGCCAAGTGGTGAAATTTCACTTAGCAAGCGTTTTTGGCTTGGTTAGTGAAAGACCAGTATTTAAGACGTGGGCTTCGGCTTAAATCTGCGTCCACCACGTTCCGGCCATTGCTCAGAATGCCTGGAAGCCGGCCTAGGACGCAGCTAACACTGAAAATTTATACTAACTCGCGCTGTTTCCAGCGGTCCTCAGCTGGCTGCTTTTGAATTTAAGAACAATATGTCTCAATCAACCTTATATGAAACCACAAAAGTTACAATTAATTGCGATTTTGGGTGCGTATTACTATGATTTTGGACGGAGTATGCTACGATTAAATACATAGATAATCAGGAAGTTATCATGATTAAAGCTGGGCACTGGGAGGTACTTATGCAGACATTAATACAGACATTTATGGATCGGCGGAGTGATTTACTCACTGCGTTGTGGCAACACTTGGGGATTTCTTTGGCCGCGCTAGTCATTGCAATGGTGATTGCGATTCCGTTGGCCATTTGGGTCGTTCGCCGACCACGGTGGGCCGAGGGGTTGTTGCAACTGACCAGTGTTTTGCAGACCATTCCGTCGTTGGCACTCTTGGGATTGCTGATTCCGCTAGTCGGTATTGGCACGGTGCCCGCGGTGATTGCGCTAGTGATTTACGCGTTGTTACCAATTTTTCAAAATACTTATTTAGGGATCTCAGAAATCGACGCGTCAATTGAAGAGGCGGCCGATGCGTTTGGAATGTCGCGGATGCGCAAGTTGTTCAAAGTAGAACTGCCAATTGCCTTGCCGCAAATCATTGCCGGGATTCGGACCGCCCTGGTGCTCATTATCGGGACGGCAACGTTAGCGGCTTTGATTGGCGCAGGGGGTCTAGGGACGTTTATCATGCTTGGGATTGACCGTAATGATACGTCGTTGCTGTTGATTGGGGCCATTTCGTCAGCGCTATTGGCGATTCTGTTGAGTGCACTCGTGCGCTGGTTCCAGACGGCCAAACCCCGCCATGCGCTGATTGTGTTCGTGGGTATTTTGGCGTTACTCGGTGGTGGTGGCGCGTACAGCGTTTACGCCAATCGAGTTGAAACAATTACAATTGCAGGTAAACTCGGTTCGGAGCCTGACATCTTGATCAATATGTACAAACAGTTGATTGAGGCTGAAGACGACCACATCCACGTGACCTTGAAACCGAACTTTGGTAAGACGACCTTCTTATTTAGCGCTCTGAAGAATAACCAGATCGACATCTATCCAGAATTCACCGGGTCCGTCTTGGAAACTTTGGTGAAGGGTAATAATCCGGCCAGTCAAACGGCTAATCAGACTTATCAGTTAGCCAAAAAGCGGCTAGCTAAGCAGGAACAGATGACTTACTTGAAGCCGATGCAGTACAACAATACGTACGCCCTGGCCGTCACTAAGAAGTTCCAACAAGAACACCATTTGAAGACCATCAGCGATTTAACACAAGTCGAATCAATCCTCAAACCAGGGATGACACTTGAATTCATTGACCGCGATGATGGCTTGAAGGGAATCAAGAAGACGTATGGCTTGGACGTCACGGCCAAATCGATGGAACCGGCGTTGCGCTATGAAGCGATTAGCAAGGGGAAGATCAATCTGGTGGACGCCTACGCAACGGATAGCGAATTACGACAATATAACTTGGCGCTGCTGAAGGATGATAAGCACTTCTTCCCGACGTATCAGGGAGCGCCACTCATGAAGACCAGCTTTGCTAACAAGCACCCGAAAGTCGTTCAAGCATTGGATAAGTTAGCTGGCAAGATTTCTGAAACCGATATGCAAGAGATGAACTATGAAGTCAACGTCAAAAAGAAATCGGCTTCCACAGTCGCACACAACTATCTCGTCAAACACGGCTTGTTAAAGGAGGGACGCTAATGACAACGGCAATTGAATTTCAGCACGTCCAAAAAGACTTTAACGGGCAAACCGTGATTCCAGACTTGAATCTAACGGTCGATCAGGGTGAACTGTTCGTCCTAGTGGGCACTTCCGGCAGTGGTAAGACGACGTCGCTTAAAATGATCAATCGTTTGGAACCCTTAACGGCCGGAAAAATCCTGGTCAACGGGGCCGACACCACCACGGTACCGGTACGCGATTTACGGTGGCAGATGGGGTACGTTTTGCAACAAATCGCCCTATTTCCAACCATGACGGTGGCACAAAACATCGCGGTGATTCCCGAAATGAAGGGGACGGCGAAGAAGACCATCAATCAAACGATTGACGAGTTATTGACGGAAGTCGGCCTGGACCCCCAAGAATACCGCGACCGGATGCCATCAGAATTATCTGGTGGTGAACAACAGCGAATCGGTATTTTGCGGGCAATCGCAGCGCAACCCGATATTGTGTTGATGGATGAACCGTTCAGTGCGCTGGACCCAATTTCGCGGCAACAATTACAAGATCTAGTCCTGGGACTACATGCGCGCTATCATAATACAATCGTCTTTGTGACCCATGATATGAACGAGGCGCTCAAATTAGGCGACCGCATTGGGGTCATGCAACATGGACAGCTCGTCCAAGTCGACACACCAACGGCACTGGCCCAACATCCGGTCAATGACTTCGTGCGGGACTTCTTCGGTGCGAGTCGTGCGAAAAACGTGTATGACGTTTACGTGGGCCGCGTCGGGCTCGTCCAAGGCTATCTCAAAACTGCGCCGGACGTGGCGGATGGCCGTATTCAGTCACTAGATATTCAGGCGACGCTGCGGACGGCCTTTACCGCCTTGACCGACCATGATTACTTGGCGGTCACGGAAGATGATCACGTGGTGGGTTACCTGGACCGACAACGGGTCGTCGCTTATCTGAGTCAGCATGAAGAAGTGTCTTAGTCGTCAACTAGCCCGGATTGCTTTAGACTAGGGGCTAGCTTAGTGAACAATAATTTGATCATGAGAATTTAAGAGTCAATTGAGGAGGTCTCAGTAATGACAGAACAGTATGATGTCGTTGTACTTGGTGGTGGCCCGGCTGGTAACGCGATGGCAAGCGGCTTACAGGCGCAAGGTAAGTCGGTGCTGATCGTTGAAGCTGATTTATGGGGTGGCACTTGTCCGAACCGCGGGTGTGACCCGAAAAAGATCTTGTTGAGCGCCGTTGAAGCCCAACAGGCAGCCCAACATCTCCAGCATCAAGGCTTAACGGGAACACCGACGATTGATTGGCCGGCCCTGATGGCGCATAAACGAGGCTATACCGATGGCATTAATGATGGCACGCTCAAGGGGCTGCAGCACCAAGGCATCGCGACTTTACATGGCCAGGCCCATTTTCAAAATGATGGCCAGTTAGCAGTCGGTGACCAAGTCGTAAGTGCGACGGATTACGTGATTGCGACCGGACAGCGCCCAGCGATTTTGCCGATTACCGGGCAGGAATATTTCAAGACTAGTACGGACTTTTTAGACTTAGATGAGATGCCTAAGCGCGTGGCCTTCGTGGGTGGTGGCTATGTTGGCTTCGAACTGGCAGCAATTGCGAATGCTGCCGGCGCCGATGTCCACGTGATTCATCATAATGACCGGCCACTCAAAGCCTTCGATGCGGACCTCGTCCAAGATTTGATGGCGGCCATGACTGCGGACGGTGTTACTTTTGACTTGAACACGGACCTCCAAGCCATCGAACAGACCGACGCCGGCCTACGATTGACGGCACCTGACTTTGAGCTGACGACGGACCTCGTGATTAGTTCGGCGGGCCGGATTCCGAATGCGGACCAGTTAGGACTTGAAAACGTCGGTGTCACGTTTAACCGTCACGGGATTCAAGTGAACGATCGACTACAGACGGCTAATCCGCATATTTACGCGATTGGTGACGTGAGCGATACGCCCGTGCCTAAGTTAACGCCAGTAGCGGGTTACGAAGCGCGCTACTTGGTTCAGCAACTGACCCATCCGGGAGCGGCAATCACGTATCCCGTCATCCCGACCCAAGTCTTTGCGGCACCCAAGCTGGCACAAGTGGGCCTTAGTGCGACGGATGCGGCTGACCAGCCGGATAAATATCGCGTGAATACGCTGGATATGACCAAATGGTTCTCTTATTACCGCTTTGGCGCACAACAAGCACAGGCCAAGGTCATTATTGATCAGGCTAGCGGGCAAGTCGTCGGTGCGACACTGTTGAGTGATGTCGCGGATGAAATGATCAATTACCTGACGTTACTGATTGAAAAACACGTCACGTTAGCCCAATTACAGCAACTCGTATTAGCCTACCCAACACCAGCCAGTGACCTGCAGTATCTGTACTAGCTAGCGAGAACTGGCAACTGGTTGAAACACGGTCATGAAACGTGATTGAAATGGGCTAGTTCTTAAGTTCAAAAGCGGCCAGCTGAAAGCCGCTGGAAATAGTGCGGTTTTGCGTAAACTTGCAGTAATAGATTCGTTCTATTCCGGCTTCCAGGCATTCTGGGCAATGGCCGTGACGTGGTGGACACAGATTTAAGCCGAAAACCACGTCTTAAATACTGGTCTTCCACTAACCAAGCACAAAACGCTTGCTAAGTGGAATTTCACCACTTGGCCTTGCCCAGAATACCTTCCAGCCGGGATTGTATTCGAAAGGCGGACATGTGCGGACTCAACTTTTTATTGAATTAGTCGTTGGTTCTTAGCCCACGGTCATTTTGATATTCAACTGTCAGACTGTTTTTAACAATAACTCAATTTTTTTACCCTTAAGACATCTGACAAACAACTACACTAAAATTGCTTGTCATAATTTTCTTCAGTTGACTAAGATAACAAAATTTTGAGTTTTAAACGAAGACCGTATTATCAATTAATTTCAAGATCAGTGTCCGTTGAAATTAGCAGCATTGAGATGATAATCTTCTCAGTACTTGAACAAAAAAAGTATCATCAATTCCGATTAAGCCTGTGCCTGAAGAATCTGTCACCAATATTCAGTGGTCAATTGCGCCAAGATAGGTGGTCGTTCATCCGCCATTCGAGCGGGTTCCCGACTGTAGGGGCTGGCTGACAATGCTCAAGGGCGAAATTCTTCTAGCCCGGGTGGTCTTCCCGGGCTAGAAGAAGACTCGTATTTGAAATTGCGCAGTGGGTTTCTGCGTGAGTTCAAATCGATGTCCGCCCTGTTCCAGCGTTGTCAGCCAGTCCCGGAGGTCGGACTAAGGCGCGCACCGGCAGACGAACAAGAATCCACTAACTGGCCCGTTTCAATTATATTTAATGCTAAATGACGTCTATTGAACATTCAAAACGTTGTGACAAGAACTAATCCTTCCTGTCACAACGTTTTTTTGCACTATTTTCAAAATCAGCCTGTGAGATCCGCCTCAGAATGAGCGGTGCGCCGCGAAGTTAAGGGAGTCTAGCTGCTAGTAAACGGCTGCCAATTTTCATTTTAACCGGTGCTTGTGATTGTAAGCCTAACCGTTATTTTTCATGCAGAACCGCTTGGCGACAGGATTAAACGTTAGTAAATTAATTATTTTATGAAACCAAAAGCCGCGACTTAATTGCGTTGATGCCTGGTGTGTCGGGATTGAGATGTGTCATAGTAAGAAATAGTTTTAAAGTGAATTCAATTGTGCAAAATTTAATTTATGCAAATCTATTCACAAATCGTCCACGACATGTTATGATTCAATCATCAATTATGACAGCGTTTACATTTAGCCGTTATTACTAAGGAGTGACACACAATGACCGACAAGTACATTATGGCGATTGACGAAGGGACGACGAGTACCCGCGCCATTATCTTCGACCACGCAGGCCATAAAGTGGCTGACTCGCAACGGGAGTTTCCACAGTATTTCCCACAACCGGGTTGGGTCGAACATAATGCGAATGAAATTTGGAACGCAGTTCTGTCTACCATTGCGAATGCCTTTATTGAATCTGGAATCAAGCCGGCTCAGATCAGCGGTATCGGAATTACGAATCAGCGTGAAACGACGATCGTCTGGGACAAAAAGACGGGCTTGCCGATTCACAACGCCATCGTTTGGCAATCACGGCAAACGGCGCCAATTGCTGAACAACTCGTGAAGGATGGTCATGGCGACCTGATTCACAAGCATACGGGCTTAGTGACCGATGCCTATTTCTCAGCTACGAAGATTCGTTGGATTTTGGACCACGTCAAGGGTGCGCAAGAACGGGCTGAAAAGGGTGAATTGCTCTTTGGCACGATTGATACTTGGTTGGTGTGGAAGCTGACGGGTGGCGCGACGCACGTTACGGATTACTCCAATGCCAGTCGGACGATGCTTTATAATATCCACAAATTAGAGTGGGATTCGGAGATTTTGCAATTATTAAATATTCCAGCCGCAATGCTGCCGGAGGTCCGGACGAATTCAGAAATTTACGGCAAGACTAAGGACTACCATTTCTTCGGCTCGGAAGTTCCAATCAGCGGTATGGCAGGTGATCAGCAAGCTGCACTGTTCGGACAACTGGCATTCGAACCAGGGACCGTCAAGAATACGTATGGTACCGGGGCGTTTATCGTGATGAACACCGGGGAACAGCCGCAATTGTCAGATAATAACTTGTTAACGACGATTGGCTACGGGATCAATGGCAAGGTTTACTACGCGTTAGAAGGGTCGATTTTCGTTGCTGGTTCAGCCATTCAGTGGTTACGAGATGGCATTCGATTAGTCGAGAGCGCTCCGGATTCAGAACGGGCCGCACGTGAATCACATAACGAAAATGAAGTGTACGTCGTGCCGGCCTTTACCGGGCTCGGCGCACCATACTGGGATTCGGAAGCCCGCGGGTCGGTGTTTGGACTGACGCGGGGGACGACGCGTGAAGACTTTATCAAAGCGACCTTACAAGCCCTGGCATACCAGACGCGTGACGTGATCGAAACGATGAAGAAGGACTCGGGTATCGAAATTCCAGTGCTAAAAGTCGATGGTGGCGCTGCTCGTAATGATTGGCTGATGCAATTCCAAGCAGATATCCTAGATACGCAGATCATGCGTGCCGCTAACCTGGAAACGACCGCGCTCGGGGCAGCATTCTTAGCTGGTCTAAGCGTTGGCTACTGGAAAGATTTGGACGAGTTGAAAGCATCCTACAAGCCGGGGACAAGTTTTAAACCGGAAATGGGTGCAGCAGAACGAACGAACTTATACGACGGATGGCAGGCAGCGGTCAAGGCGACCCAAGTCTTCAAGCACATCCCTTATCACGCAGCGAAATAGAGGAGGACAACAACATGGCATTTTCAGCAACGACGCGTCAACAAAATATTGAGCGCTTACAAAATGAAATGTTAGATCTATTAGTAATCGGTGGTGGTATCACCGGTGCCGGAGTCGCTATTCAAGCAACGGCCATGAACATGAAGACCGGTCTGATCGACATGCAGGACTTCGCTGAAGGAACGTCGTCACGGTCGACCAAGCTCGTCCACGGTGGGATTCGTTATCTGAAGACTTTTGATGTGGGCGTTGTCGCCGATACGGTCAAGGAACGGGCAGTCGTTCAGGGTATCGCACCCCACATTCCTAAGCCCGACCCAATGTTACTCCCCATCTATAACGAGACGGGTGCGACCTTTGACCTCTTTTCCGTCAAAGTGGCGATGGATCTCTATGACAAGTTAGCGGAAGTTAAAGATCCAAAATTCACCAACTACACGCTTTCTAAGGAAGAAGTCTTACAACGCGAGCCCCAACTGAGTCCGAAAAACTTAGTCGGTGGTGGCGTCTACCTTGACTTCCGAAACAACGATGCCCGTTTGGTAATTGAAAACATCAAGAAGGCTCATGAAAATGGCGGTATCATGGCCAGTCATGTCAAGGCCACTGGGTTATTACATGACGATGACGGCCATATCAACGGGATTACCGCTGAAGACTTGTTTACTGGCGAAACCTTTGAAATTCATGCCCGGGTCGTCATCAACACGACTGGCCCTTGGTCCGACACGATTCGGAAGATGGACCATGGTGAAACTTATCAATCACAGATGCGCCCAACTAAAGGGGTCCACTTGGTAGTCGATGCTGAAAAACTGCCGGTGCCACAACCAACCTACTTTGATTCAGGCGACCAAGATGGCCGGATGATTTTCGTGGTACCACGTGAGAACAAGACCTACTTCGGGACGACCGATACTGATTATCACGGTGACTTGGAACATCCAACGGTGACCCAAGAAGATGTTGATTACCTGCTTGAAATCGTGAACCGGCGCTACCCAACGGCGAAGATTACCTTAGATGATATTGAAGCAAGCTGGGCTGGGTTACGGCCATTGATTGCCGCTAACGGGAGTTCGGACTACAACGGTGGTAATTCTGGCAAAATCAGCGACAAGAGTTTCCAAGAAGTCATCAAAGTGGTCGACCAATTTGAAAATCAAGAAGCGAGCCGCGAAGATGTTGAAAGCGTGCTGAATGATCTCGAAAGTTCGCTGGCTGAAGACAAGTTAAGTCCATCGGCGGTATCACGGGGTAGTTCATTAACTAGTAGTCCGGATGGCCTGTTAACGTTGGCTGGTGGTAAGATTACCGATTACCGTAAAATGGCCGCGGGTGCCATGGCGTTGGTTGCCAAAATTCTGGCGGACAAGTTTGATGCCCACTTTAACGAAATCAATTCTAAGAATCTCCCGGTCTCTGGTGGCGATATTGATCCGCACAACGTTGATGCGACGATTGCCTTTTACGCAAAACAGGGGACGGATAACGGATTGACCAATGATGAAGCGCTACGGATTGCGAATATGTATGGCTCCAATGCGGCTCGGGTCTTCAGTCTGATTGGTAAAGTCGAACCGACACACGGGTTGAGCTTAGCCGAAACGATTAGCCTGCGCTACGCTTTGGATGAAGAAATGACGTTGACACCGGTTGATTATCTACTTCGGCGTACGAACCACTTACTCTTCATGCGTGACACGCTGGATGACCTGAAAGACGGTGTCATTGCGACGATGGCTGACTATCTCGGCTGGGATGCCGCAACGACGAAGGAACAAACGGATCGTTTGAACCAAACGATTGCTGAATCGGACTTAACGGCACTCAAGCAGGGCTAAAGAATGGGGTGGTCATGATGAAAGATCCATTAGCATTACAATTATTGGGGGAATTTCTCGGGACCTTTATCTTGATTCTATTAGGTGATGGGGTCGTTGCTGGGGTAACCCTCAACAAATCTAAAGCGCAAAATGCGGGCTGGGTCGCGATTACCTTAGGCTGGGGTTTTGCCGTCACGATGGGCGTCTATGCGTCCAGCTTCATGAGCCCGGCACACTTGAATCCCGCCGTCTCATTAGGTATGGCGGTTGCGGGCAAGTTCCCATGGGCATACGTTCTGCCATATAGTGCCGCTCAAATTGCCGGTGGGATCGTCGGTGGCCTGGCAGTCTGGCTGCACTACTATCCACATTGGCAAGCCACAAAGGACGCCGGCGCCATTCTCGGAATCTTCTCGACTGGCCCTGGTATTCGGCAGTATTTCTGGAACTTCATCAGTGAAGTGATTGGAACCTTTGTCCTAGTCTTCGGTTTGTTAGCCTTCACGAAAGGCCAGTTCACCGCGGGCTTGAATCCAATCGTCGTCGGGATTCTGATCATTGCGATTGGGTTGTCACTCGGTGGGACGACCGGGTACGCCATCAATCCAGCACGGGACTTGGGGCCACGGATTGCGCATGCCGTCTTACCAATCGCGAATAAAGGCACTTCTGATTGGGCCTACAGTTGGGTGCCGATTGCTGGACCACTGGTTGGTGGTGCGTTAGGTGCACTGTTGTTTAATGTATTGCCATAATTTTAGGACTGATTTGATATAAACCGTGATTACTGTTGGAATTAGCAACGGTAATCACGGTTTTATTTGTGGGTAACGATTGAAATGGTTAAAATATGTCAATTCTTAAAATCAAAACAGCCAGCTGAGGCCCGCTGGAAACAGTGCAGGATTGTGTAAAATTGCAGTGGGAGAGGCAGCCTATACCGGCTGACAGGCATTTCTGACAGTGGTGGGCACAGAGTTAAGCCGATAGCCCGCGTCTTAAATACTGGCATTCCATGCTAGCTGCAGTAGGGATGAAACGTGTTCGGGTCAGACTGGGACTTCCGGTTAGGCCCATCTTCTGTGGGCAATTAAAGGAATCAATTCAATTAAGGTGGTACTATTATTCCAGTAGTGGACTTCATGATTTGGGCGATTCTGGCCGTGATGATGCAAATACGGCGTGGTTACTGGAACCCCAATTCAAATTCTTGAGAAGTGGTATGGGATGAATAAAATAAAGTTACATTTGAAAGATCTACAAGAATACAAGGCGGTTTACGAATGGTGTACGTTTTATGTGGGAATAGAAGAGGCCTATTTTAGTAAAGAAATTTTAACTGAATTTGCCATTGAATTAATGCAGAAGGGTGAAGATAGCGAATTAATAAGTGCTTTGGCATGGGGAATAGCCGAAGAAGACTTTACCGGCATTATGGCGAGCATCAAACAAGAGCATCGTCAATTTTTAGAGCAAGGAACAGATTCCTGGGAAGCCGAGTATCGAAAATTGAGATATGTTTATCTGAAAAAAGTAGAAGAAGCTACTAGTAAAAATGAGTTACTAGATGCAATCGCGCAATTTTATGATAATTTTGGTTATCCGGAAGATATGTCTGGATTTATAAATTATATGCCACAAGATTTACCAACTTCTTCTGCTGAGTTGTTAAATAGATTTAACTGCTTTTTGGCGGCTGAAAGAAGATTTACACTTATCACTTATTGACGTCTATGAATATAGCAATTGGGACGTCCAACAAGGCAGTTGATGTTTACGTGTACCGTGTTGTTTGGAAACGAAAACGGTTCAATAATTAGGAGAAGACTTGCGATGGCAAAAGTCACAAAGAAGTTTTACTACAATGATGAACTGGAAACGACGGCGTTTTATACCGAAACTTGGCGGCTGGAGAAGACGCAGGTGAAAGATATCTCGGACTTGCTCGTCTGGCACCACTACTGGATAGATTCGGATGGGGAACTTTGGAGTGACTTTGATGACCCGATGGAAAATCCTAAAGCCGATTTTGAGGCGTATCGAGCCAAGAAGAGTTATCTGAAACCTGAACAAATCAAACAATTTCGTCAGCATGCCGGCTTAACGGTTCAGGCGTTGGCCTTTTATTTAGGTATGGGGTCATCAACGTTATCTCAATTGGAGAACAATGATCGCGTGCAAACCAAAGAACAGGATAGTTTGTTGAAAGGGGTTATTGACTATTTTCAGTTGAATAGCAGGTTGCCCTAACACTATCTGCCCACGAATACCTGGGCACTTCTGACTCAAAATGGCAAACTGTCAATTATGCTTGGTAGTATAAACGTATTTTATTGCCGTGTATGAAACAGATGAGTGATTTTATGGGGCTTGCATTTAAACTTTAAATCCGGCTTTCTTTTAAGTTTTTACCGACTGATAATTCTGGGCATGTAGAA
>NZ_JAGYGS010000070.1:0-15056 GCF_018991185.1 Lactiplantibacillus sp. 7.2.4 | reverse complement strand
CATTATATAAGCAGATGACTTTGGTTCTTTCAATCTGTTTAATTGCTTTATATCTTTTACTTATTTTATACTTTTTATCTTATTTATTGTATTTACATCTTTTACCAGATATAATGTAGTTGCGATTATAATTGAACATTAGAGACACCAATACCCCCAACTATGCCAGTAGTTGAGGGTATTTTTTACGCTTATGTACTAAACGGGTGTATTAAGCGTTGCCTAGCTTGCCTACTTTTTATCTTTATGATCTAACCACCTTGAAAACAAAGCAGTTAAAACAGCGACAATAAGCGGGGCGATTAGCGAATTGAACAATAGCGACACCTCCCATCCGTTACACGGTATAGGTAGGCAACTTCTATATTATCCAAGATTGTTACACTAATTGCAATAAAGCGTGTCACAACTGTTAGATATTGCCTCTTAGACATAATTGTTTAAGTTATTTTGGTATCAAATCAACACTGGCTGATCAAACGAATGAAATATTTCTGATTGATGGCATCCCGATTGGAAAATAATTTTCCCTATTTTTCTTATAGAATTGCATAAAGTTCATAACCAGCCGTTATAAATCCTTATTTCTTTGCTGCCGAAAGACTTCATTTTTCCAATTTTTTTCAATTAAATTAATTTGCAAAATAACATTTTGCTTATTATCAACACCAAGATAGTGTGAAATACTTTTTATAGCTGTTAATATCCAATAAACGCATTGCGTTTCAATTACATGTGGTTCCACAGAATGACTTATCGAAAACACCCCATCTTTAATAATTCCGTTACTAATAACATTTGCTCCATGAACATCCATAGAAGCATTAGCGTAAAATACTCTGTATTCATCTTCTCGGCCTAAATAGCAAAACAAATGATATATGCTCTTTAATGATCCATTTTGATTGAACCAATTTTTGATTTGATTTTTTCTTTCTTTACCAGTTACATCGACCAAATTAAAACATTGCTCATACATACTCTTGTAATACGTGATGTAACCATCTATATTGTCATAATTGGGATGATGTTGTTTTTCTATCACATACTTAAGTTGTAACCTTAACTCATCAGCATCTAGCCCGAACGGATGTTGATTAATTATAGCTTTAGCCTTTTTCCCACTCTGAACTTTATTATTAAAATAAAATGCCCTGCCACGTTGCCTTGCGTATTTGTGTGTACTTTCTAGAATATAATTTAAAGAAACACTGGACTCTAAGATCGATCGTTCTAATATGTTAATACCATCAATTTGTCTATTGTCTAAGAGAACCTCTATAGACTTAAACTTTTCGATCATGCCATCTAATATTAGGATCATTGCTATATGATGTAATCCCATCTTTCTATATTCACTGAAACTATTTAAAAAATATTTTTCGATAGCATCAAATTGATTAACCAACGGTGTAACTGTCATAAATATCAACGCCTCCAAGATAATTTAACTATACAAAATATTACACCAAATAAAAAACGAATTTTTTGTGAGATAGCAGCCCCCAATCTATTAACTAACAATACAGGTTTAAATACCGTCGTGTGTCTTGATGCCATTATTGCCCCCTTCTCAATTCATCTTGCAATCTAACGGACTACCGGTGTACATTATTGTGCCGACACCGATAGTTTAATAAAAATCTAACTTCTCGGTTGACATACTCATCCGCTTAATCCGAAACCCATTAGGGCAACCACTCTTTCCTTATCCGTTTAACGGATAACGCCTTTAAGATTAGCTAATATCGTGCTAAAAGTCAGTCAAGCAGATTGACTAGCTTTCAAATTATCCGCTATTATTCAGAACAATAGCGAAAACAGGTTATTCAAAATAACTCGTTTTTTTGATTTAAGGTTCTTTCCATGCACCTTAATATTAAACAAAACACATCCTTTGAAAAGATCTGTTTTAGAATTTTGATTGAACCCGTGGTCGTTCAAAACGACCTCAAGAACAAGTACTTGGAAAAGTCCTGTTTTCGTTCCCCAATTTTGGGGAGCCAACACAAGCAAATAAATGGCTGTTAAGCAACAGTTTGGATTGATTACTAACATTAGTGCTGGAGCTAATATGGGGCGATTTGGGAGCACTTGGGACAGTATTATCTCATGGTAAAACCCTATTAAGTCAATATTTAGTCCAACACCCCTCCCCCTCTTTAAAAATTAGTAACTAATTTACGGAATCGAGTACTACCCACCGGTTCCTATTTTAAAAATTTTTGTTTATTTTTGGTACCCCGGGGGTATAGAAAAACGGATGTTATCAATAGCACCCGCTTCAATAATAATTCACTCGCCTAGTTCCTCGCTGGTTTATAGTCTGCTGGCAACGTGATCAAATCCATTCCTTTATCATACCAACGGCTAACGGTACGTGGCGACATGTACAACTCTGCTCCAATATCTTTCAATGATGCATCATCAATAAACCTTAGCTCTAAGACTGCGGATGCGTGGGGTTCCAGTAGATTATCAATACAATTTAGAATCTCGCTCTTAATCGGCTGTGCTTCCGCCCGCAATGATTGAACCCGCATCATTAGTTCATCATACCTAGCCATATCATCATCTAACGAATAACGCCGGGTTCCTCGTGGCATTCCGTTGAGCTGTGGACTATGGACACCTTCCATACGCTTCTCTAATTCGTTGAGTCGCTCGCCTAGTCGTTTAATCTGTCTGGCATAAGGTAAATACCGTACCATAAACCCCCGCTTTACTTGATCCATTTAAGCACCCTCTCCATACCAATTAAAAGAAGCCACCCATTGCGGATATCTCCATAGTGGTTATTTCACCGCTGACTTTTCGACCGTGAATACAACCGGGACCCAATGGGGATGCTTATACTCCCGGTCAGTCTTAGCCACTGGCATACTTGGTACCACACCATCAATTAAATAAATCATTGGTGAACTGGCCTGCATGGTCACGCCCGGCCGTGTAACCACGTTATCAAATATCTTTAATGCATCCGCTGACCAATCAAACCAGAATGACAAGTTTCTTTGACCTTGTACCCCAATTTCTAGGCCACCATGGTAATCATAATTACACCGGTCAAACAGTCTTTCTAACTCAACAAAGCTAGTAGCATCATGCTCACGGATATAGTTGTACATCTCTTCTTCAATTTGTTTAGGGTTCATTGATCGTTATTCCTTTCGATTTATGAATAGTTCCAAAAAAGCATGGAACAGTGTTCCGGCAATCTAATTACTGTATCCCTTATGGCGCAAGGGATTACGCCACTGCTCCAAATGTTCCATAAAATTCCTACACTGCTCTACGCACAGTACACACACCTATCCCCCTTCTATTTACTATTTTATTTATTTAAAGTTAATATATATTGGAACAGTTGGAACATTGTTGTTATACCAACATTTATAGTGTTTTTAGCTGGAACAAACTTGGAACATTATTGGAACTAGCTGGAACAATACTATTTTTCAAATGATTTATAATAATCAGCGTCATCAGGTTTCAAATATTCCTTAAGTAGTTTCAATCCGATGTATCGCCATATACTATTCTTGTCGGCGCCGTACCCTTTACGCCGTTTAGCTTTAACCACACCGTATCTTTTTAAGTTATTTCTTATTGTGGCTGATGTCGTTTTTTCAGAATAATTATTTTCTCGGCAAAATGCCGTATATTCGGCGGTTACTCTCGTAACAGATTCGCCAGCGTCTGAACTGGTATCAATCTCACAACCCTCTTGAATAAATTGACCAAAGTGGTCATTTAATTCAATCCACTCATTGCGATCACGTTTCATTTGTGCCGTTTCAGTCATTTTTCTTCGGCGCAACGCTCTTCTAAAAGCTATAATACATTGGTAAACAAACGCTTCACGTTCCTCTTTAACCTTTTTCATATCATGCTTATTCCAGAAATCCTTGTTATCAGTTCTAGTATTACCATTGATAAATGGGATCACTACCATCCGTTCACGGATGCCGTTGGTCGTATCTGAAAAGCTTGGCAACTCATTAGCACTAAAAATCAGCTTAGCATAATTAACAAAGGTAAAATTTTGAGTTCCTTTATATTCGGCATCCATGGGATCACCACCACTTAGTTTTTTTAGAATAGCTGTATTGGCTAAATACCCTTTATCAATATCAGCCACAATATTCATTTCATGGTTATATAATTGAGCAGTTTTAAAACGATTCTGATTTCCTGCCAATTCTTCGGGTGGTACGGCTGAATAATTTCCATCACCGAATATTGTCATGGCTAACAAGTCAATTAAAAATGTGGATTTACCTTCCCCACCGCTTCCATAAAAGAAAACAATTTTTTGAAACGGTTGATAGCTATGATAAAATCCATATCCAATAAATTCTTTAACAAAAGTATCGGCATCACCAACCATCGCCCTCAAAAGCTTATCCGTGTTGGGAGTGGCTTTGTTACTCGTATCTAGATTGTAATCATGACCATTTACTAAATAGTTTTCTGGTCTGCTCTTCTCAAGCTTGCCAGTATCAAAATTAAAAGTACCGTTCTCAAATGCAACTAGGTTAGGCTTGCTGTGGTCAAAAGGGTTAACAATCTGATCAGTGTTTAACATCTTTCTTAGGACGTATTTTTGAACGCTGGTTACGTCCCTATCTGAATACACGCCCCACCGTCTTACAACATGAGTTAACCGACTACCCACATACTTAAACGCTTCATTATTTTTGAATAATCGCCACACACCCAACTTTGGTTGGTACATTGCTCCGCTTTCAACTGCCGGGAAGCTAATCAAGTGATCATTTTTAATTAATGCATCTCCTAGGCGAACCACGTCAATTTTATATTTAATCGTTGGTAGTGGCTTGTCTCCTTTTTCCTTTGTATAATAGACATGTAGCCATGATGGCGTTCGGTCGTTTATCGTGTCATTAAATTTTTGCAGTTTATCCGGTGTTTGTATAGTTGCAGCGTCTGGCTTATCCATAGCATTTACATAAATTGGTTGATGGCCTTCGTTAACTTCATCCTTTTTGACGGATGGTAGTAATTGGTTCAATTTATCGGATGATTTTTTTAACCGCTCATCTATATCTTTCTCACTCACAGGGCAACACCCTCTTTCTTTAAAGTTTGCTTCCCGCATATTTTGAAGTTAACCGGTCGTTCTCTTTATAACAATCCGTTAACATCCGCTGACTTACTGTAATCAATGTCAATAATTGCTTACGAACATGTAAGGCTTCAATGGCCACTGCATTAATATTCGTGTCGGATGCATCCCGGTCATATTGGTTCACCAAATCCGCAAAATTTTCGGCAAGGTCTTGGGCGGTGTCTAGCAATTGTACGGCGTCATAAACTACCCCATTGTTCTCTTCAAAATCGTATGGAAAGTTATTATTATCAGTTTTAGTCATTGCCTATTTTCTCCTTTTAAAATCAGTGATAAACTAAAACCTGTCTAGGGGTTCTAGTTCTTAGTCCTTGCGTGCGTCCACACGTTAAGGGCTTTTTTGTTTGCTTAAATTTACGGATTGAATATTGCTTCAATTGCATCAGACGATTGTTTATTCGTGGCTACGGCGTCCGCTACCGCTTTGTATTGATGGTTAACTAAGTAATCGCAATCCATTAATAACAAGCTGTAATCATGCACCAAGTCCGCCAGTTCGTCCGTGGTCAGCCGTTGCATTGGATCATACTTAGTCCGGTTCTTTAGTTAATCGCTGACCTTTTCAAAATCAGTCTTAGTGAAACTTAAATCTAAACCGCTTTGCCATAATTTCATTTGTGAACCGGCCAGCGCTAACATTTCATCATTGGTCATTACTAACGCTACTTTATACATCCGTGAAACCTCCTTTTATTAATCGCCTTGCCCGCCAGCATGGATTTATTTAATTTGTCCGTTGTGATTAATAAACTTGTCGATGTCCTCCACTGCATACAGGGTCACGCCCTCAATAATGTGGCATGGTAACCCCTGTTTAGTCCATTCGTTGAACGTTCCAGAGCTAACGCCAGCATACTTACTAGCCACGTTCTTGCGTAGCCATTTCATATTGATACCAGCATCCCGCTTAACATTCGCCACCGTATCAGAAACCAATGTATAAACGTAGTCCCGTAACGCTTGGTCTTGTTCGTCTGGTAAGATCACTTGAATTTTATTCATTGCAGTACCTCCTTCAAAGTAATATTTCTACAGTCTGCAAAGTCTTAATTAGAAATCTTTACTTTAAGGCTATTAATTGCCTCTTCCACTCTCTTTTTTCTTTCATCCGTCAGCGGAGTTCTTAACCAAACAGATAATCTCCCATCGCTTATACCGATTTGGTTCGCAACTTCCCAGTGAAGTAATCGATAATGTTTCATTTTTTCTCTAATATCCTTATTACTCATAATTTTTCACTCCTTATGTTTTTATAGAATACAGATGTAGGAACAATGAACACTACTAGTTCACAAAAATGATTATAACTGCTGTCCTATATAAAAGCAACAACAACGCTTGATGTTCTCTATAAAAACATATATGATATGGAGTATACGAGGAGGAAACCACATGCATTCAAGAATTCCTAAATTAATGGCAGATCATAAGATGTCCGTTTATGAACTAAGCAAAATTACTGGTTTATCTCGGACTACTATTACTCCATTAGCAAATTCAGAAGATGTTTCACCAAAGACTAGAATTGAAACCCTGCAAAAAATAGCACAAGCATTTAACACTAGTGTCTTACGCCTAATTTATGACGATTTAAAAATTCAATTAGTTTCAGACCTTGAGTTAGATGACGGGGATAAATCTACCGTTAATCCAATTCTATTTAAGCTAAAGTATGAAAGTGAAACCAAAATCGGCCATTTCATCATTTTGGGGCATACTACACCCGCTTTTTTTTCTGGTATTCCATCAAATAAAGACGCTGAAAATTATCTCGATATTTTTGCCAGTCTTATGGTCGGAACGATGCAATCAAGATTATTCTTATCGCTTAGCTTAACTAGTTCCGCAGAGTTACTAAACACGTATGTACCCACTTATGAAAAAGCAAAGGATTTCATTCAATCCGATGATTTACTCAACAGTGACGATGATTTCGTTTCTACATTTACAACGAATGAGATTGAGAATACCATCCATACAATTGTTACCGGTTATGAGATGCAACATAAAACTACCTTCTCTCAAGTAATTTGGGATACACAGGTTCATGCAATTCCAATCATTGACGATAACAATAAAGAACGCATCATTTTCAGCAACACCGCAAACGAAGGAAAACCAATTTATCATGATTTAAATTAATCCCCCCCTCTACATACCAACGCCCGCCAGCATGGTATGAAAGGATAATAGCTTATGGCTAACATTAAGCAGTACACTAAAACGGATGGTACATCCGCTTGGAAATTCAATGTTTATTTGGGTGTTGACCCATTGACTGGTAAGGAAACCCGCACCAATCGTCAAGGCTTCCACACGAAAAAAGAAGCCCAGCTCGAACTAGCCAGACTTCAAATTGAGTTTGATAAACACGGTAAGAAGACGCACGTTAACCGCACCTACGAGGACGTTTACAGTGCTTGGATAGATGAGTACCGCAATACGGTCAAGGAAAGCACCTACGTTAAAACAGTTGGCTATTTTAAGCACCATATTTTACCGGCATTCGGTGCTTACCGGATTGATAAAATCACCGTGGACTATTGCCAAAAGATTGTTAATAACTGGTTCAAAGTATTCAAAAAATACCAGTCAGTCATGAACTATGCATCACTAGTGTTCAAGTATGCCGTTAAACATGGCATGATTGACCGAAACCCGGTTGACTTAATTACGTACCCTCGCCGTGAAGCTGTTATCGGTGCGAATGAACATGAAAACTTCTACGATAAAAAAGAATTGCGGATGTTCCTTAGTGCTCTTGATCAAGAAGACGCCGAACACGGAAATTACAAGGCTGATACCCTATTCCGGGTGCTGGCATTCACTGGAATACGTAAAGGGGGAGGCGCTCGCCCTAACGTGGGATGATATTGATTTTCAGCAGCGTACCATCACAATCAATAAGGGATTAACACGAGGCGAACACGCTCGCTTGTACGTCCAGACGCCTAAAACGAAAAACTCTAACCGCATTATCGATATAGACGACAACACAATTAAAGTTTTTAAGCAGTGGCAAATCCGCCAGCGCCAAGAATTATTCATGTTTGGTTATAACGTCAACGACAACGAACAACCGCAATTAATTTTCTGTAACAACAAGAATGAGTATCTTTCTCCGTCACGGCTCAGAACATGGCTCGTCCATATTATTAAGAAGTATCACTTAAAATATATCACAGTCCATGGATTCCGCCACACGCACGCTTCAATTCTCTTTGAGGCGGGTGCATCATTGAAACAGGTTCAGGAACGACTAGGCCACTCCGACATTAAAACGACTATGAACGTGTATGCTCACGTCTCAAAGCACGCTAAAAAAGATACCGTTGATAAGTTTATGAAATACCTTGATTTATGATAACCCGTAACAAATCTCGTAACAAACAACACATAATTAGCCAGCAACAAGGCTTAATATGTTGATATAATAACATCCGTCAGTATAGGGGTTCGATACTCGCCATCTCCATTAATGATTTTCAGGGTGGTGTAACAAGCTCCAGAACACTTGTTATATCGGTATTCATCAAAGCTATCTTAAACGGATAGCTTTTTTATTTGGCTTTGATTGCTCCACTATGGCAACTATAGTGGGGTTTTGGTACTCAAAAAAATCGCCATAACAGCAGCTGCCATTACGACGATTTCCAAATTCTGAATTATAAACTACCCAATCGGCGGCGATTGAAGCCCACCTGAGTGAGGATCCGATACAGCAATGGGACAAGGACCACACACGCCACCGCATTGATTGTCGCCGCTAGTAAGCTCGTAAACGACCCAATCATCGCAACTTTTAGTGTGGTTCCGACCATTAGCGCCTCGATAACACCGGTACACCAAGACGTGATGATCTTAGTCAATCCTGCCACAAACGAAACCCAGTAGAGCTTGGCCAAGCTGTGTTCCGTGTAGCCAATTGACTTGAAGCTTAAGTTGACCATTGCGGCCAGGATAATCGCTTCAATCACAGTTAACCAGGCTGTCGCCGCATAACCGTTCAAAATATCGAATAAGCCCAGTCCAATGGCCCCAGCTGCGGCTCCGTAGCCGAAGCCTAGTAACATCACGGCCAGAACCGTTAAAATATTGCCAAAGTGAATAAATGGCCGCCCGACGATTGCCGGTAACGGAATTCTTAAGACACTGATTCCAATGAAAATAATTGCGGCAAAAAGTCCGGTAAAGACTAACTTCTTTAAGTGTTCAGACCGACCCATTCATTGACCCTCCATTCTTACACATTATTTTATCATCTAATTTTAATACAAAATTGGACTGAATGATAGTCCTAATTTATTGAGGGCGTCTGGGCATCGCAATAATCGTGGCCTTGCTCGTCTTAGTTGCGCTGATTTGATAGGCCACTGCTAATAAATCATACGCTGCCCGTGGCATATCATAGTCATGGCACAGCAAATAGTAGCCCAGGTCGACGCCAATCTGGTGTGCGACCGCCACAGGATCACCGCTCTGATTAAGACGTTGCTGTGCCCGGGCTACTAACCGGGCCAAGACCACATTACTGCGAACGTCAATTGTCATACTTGCAAGTGCTAATTGCGCTGCCAACCGCTCCCTGGGTTGGCTTGCGCGTGCTTTTGCCTTCGCCATCTTCCTCAACTCCTCATTGTTATCATAGGAGTTTCGCTTCGGCTTGGCAACGAATGACACCCTCAAAACCGCGTCATGACAACCCTCAGTTACATTTCACAAAATAATTTATGTTCAAATTTCATTCCTAATCCAAGCAATTCGCGGTGCTGATTCAACTTGAATCAATACGTCAGTTTAGTTTACGAATTAATTTATGTTCACACCGACGCGTCGAACACTAGGCATCCTGGTCGGTAAGTCCCCAAATCAACACGACGATTCCAACGATCAAGACACCGACAAAAACCATGAAGATGGCTGGAATCGTGAAACCAATCGTCATCAAGGCACCAATCAGGAATGGGCCAATCGTTGCGCCAATTCGGCCGATCGACTGTGCACTTCCCATTCCCATCCCACGAATATCGGCTGGAAACTGCCCAGGCGTAAAGGCAATCATGATGCCCCACGCACCAAGGGTGAAGAATGAGAGCCAGGCGCCGCTAATAATGATCATCGTTGGATTATTGGCTAATCCGAAAGCAGCGGCACTAACCATTGTGCCAATCAAATAGGTCGTTAAAACGGCTTTACGAGACACAACACCAATCAACCATGCGGCCAGGTAGTAGCCCGGTAATTGGGCCAAACTCATTAGTAGCGTATAACCAAAGCCGTGTACCAATGAAAACCCGCGTAATACAAGCACACTTGGTAGCCATAAAAACATTCCGTAATAGGTGAACATAATGACGAACCATAGTACGCTGAGGCAGATGGTCGCCCGCCGATGTGTTGGTGACCAAACTCGCCGCAGGGCTTCCCCGAAAGCGACTCGCTCAACCGAGGGCGCCCCTGCTTCGGTCGTTTCCGCTGGTAAATGCCGCCGCAATCCTAACGCGTATAAGCCCATCAACGCAGTGATCAGAACAGTCAAACGCCAGCCAATCATCGGCATCACTATGAAAGATAGCAGTGACGCCGCAATCCAACCGATCGCCCAGAAGCTATCCACTAGCACTAACATCCGCGACCGTTGGGTACCACGATAATGGTCCGCAATCGTCGTGGCGGCAACTGGCAGCTCGCCACCCAGCCCGATACCCGTGATTAAGCGTACCGCGATAAACCACCCGACACTGGGCGTCACCGTCAATAATAGATTACCGATTGAAAATAATAGCAAGGTCCCAATCAAGACTGGTTTACGACCGAACTTGTCGGCTAAATAGCCACACCCCAAGGCCCCAATCATCATCCCCAATGATGTCACGGCGCTGACGGCCCCCAGTTGACCCGCTGTTAAATGCCAGCTTTGTTTGATGACTGGCATGATAAATGATAGTAATGCAACGTCGAGTGCATCGAACAGCCACGCCGTTCCAATCACCCATAGCAACTTATGACTCGCCAGTTGCTTGACACTTACTGTATTCATTAGACTTCTCCCCCATAGACCTAACCCGTTACCGGTTTTAGGTATTTTTTACCTTTAAAGGTGGTATAAAGGCATCACACCAATCAAACGGTGTCAACCGACTGATTTGAGGCGATACACTTTGGCAGGCCGTCCAGATGAATGGGACTGGGCCGTTCCCGCCTCCACAAAGAGATGCGCATGGGTCTTACGAAAATTGGAATTGTCGATCGTCGTCACGGGACGGCGCCACAAAATCGCGTAGACCTCTCGCGCTTGCTTGAGTGTAAAATGCGAACCGAGCACCAGTAAGATGGTCGGCGCATAATCTAGGCGATTGCGCACCCGTTGTAGCGCCGTCTTAATGATCAACGCATGGTCAGCAGTCAACGACGGCACTGGCGGGGTTTGTTGATAAAATTCCGCAGCACTCACAGCATCCGCCACACCTTTAAACGTCAACTCACCGGCCACCAAATCATCGCGATCTTGCCGCGGTGTCACCGCAAACCACCGGACATCCCGCGCGCCATAGCCGGGAACAAGTTGCGGTTTGACTGGCAAATAGACCATGTAAGTCAATGCCAAGGACCGCTCGTCTGGTACCCGCGCCACCGCAGTAAACGTTCCCAATTGTTCGGTATGGAATTGGGCCAATTGGACGCCCAGCTTCTCACGAACTAAGCGCAATGCCGCGGCATCCGCACTCTCGTCAGCACGTAAATAAGTCGTCGGCAAGCCCCAAGTTTCCTTAAAGGGTGCGTGATTACGCTGCAGCAGTAAAATCAGCAACTGCTTGGTCACGGGATCAAAACTCCAAATAATATTTGTAATACTGATTAGCGGTCGATTACTAACTGGCTGCGTCATGGTCAACTTCCTCCCACAAAAACGGCCACTAGCAAATGCCGTGGCCGTAACGTTCATTATTTTAGTTAATGGCTTGCAACGCTTGAACGGTCCAGCCATTGATGGCGGACTTTTCAATAATTGCCTTTTTAATTTCCCAGACATCCGCCTTGATATAACGGTGTCGGGCGGTCATCAGTGGTATATCAGTGTAAACCTCTTGACCGCGATTAATGGTAACTCGCATTAAATTACATCCTTTCCTAATGCTCAGGAAATTTGTAAATAATTCTAATACTAAATACTGGGGCAAGTACGTGATACTAAAAATTAATTTATTCAAAGTCTGAGATAATTTAGTTCGACGTCGTGAAATCCCCCGAACCAGTAATTAACTTTAACATACCCCGCTGTGAATCGCTAACAGAACGACCGCGTTTTGAATTATTTTAAACTTCTTTAGCAAATGAAGGCGTTTACATTGCCTTGAATTCACAATGGCCTTACACTGAAGGTAACTTGATAACGGGAGGTTTTTACATGCGCAATTATAAATATGCAGTATACGGCGGCATCACTATCGTTTATTTAATTGCTTTATATGCATTGTATCACCTTATTCGACTGGCTTATATTCTCTTCTTGTTGTGACCCTGATCCAGTCATAGTCGATCGTTGCTAGTCGCTTGGCGATAAATCTGGACTGACGCCAGTTACGCTTCATCCAGATTTCATCAAAAAAATGACCGTTTCAAGAATGGACAACCCGTTCTTGAAGCGGTCGTTTTGTGACGAGACGCGCTATTTAGACAGCCTAATCTAAAACTGACGACCATTCCGTAATGTAAGAATGACCGTCAGTTTTTTAGGTGATTGCATGAATCACTTTGTTCAGTATCTTTATCCATGGCGCGTTAAGTGACCTGCCTAAGTATGAGCTGTAAGTCCCAACGATGTGAGCCCCAATCAAGGCTTACTCAGACAACTGCCACCATCACCGATGCCACAAGTAACGGTCAACGGCTAAGGCAACGTGTGCGTTTTCGTGAAGCTGACTGTGTTGGGCGTGTTTACCATAAAAGTCTTTTTCAGTATAGTCAACACTTCGGCCCCGTAGTAAATACTTGATTGAGCGGGCCGATACGTTGGTGACCAAGCTATCCGAGTGGCTGCCGTCATTCAGCGTGCCAACAATATTGAGTAAGTGCACGTGGGTTGGGAAGTTGGTCCGTTTGGCCGCCAGCAACTCATACGCCGCGTACAAGTATTTCGGTTGTCCAGAAGCTAAGAATGAATTCTGATTGGCGACATCATCTTCGCCAACCACGCCATCAAACGGCCCAGCGATCGTGACTAATTTGTTGATGCTGGGAAAATCCGCCGTTTGCTGGGTCATGAGCATATTGACGCTAGCGACACACCCCGCCGAATGGGCAACGATATTATATTGCTTAAAGGCATGCTGTTGCTGAACCGTCGTGATGACCTTGGCTAACCAGGCACTCTGCTGATCGTACTGTGCCAGATTATTCTTGAACACGACCTGAATAATGGGATTGCGAACATGCCCCTGCCACTTACCCGTCAGCGTGACGGTGCCACTAGTACTGACGGTCGCGACGAGGACTTTATGCGCATGAGCCGTCTTCTCAGCATGCTTGATCAACGTATTGGTCGATTTCGCACTCCCTTGAAACCCATGGACATAAAACGTCGGGGTCGTACTATCAATGTAGGCTGACACCCGTTTTTGACTTGTGGACTGACGCGACTTAGTGTTCGTTTGTTTCGCTTGACTAGTACAGCCCGCCAGGCCAAAGACTAACAACAACGTCAGTAGCCACCATTTCATTTGTTTCACTTTGTTCGCCTCATCAATTGTTTATTTAACCAAATTTACGCCAGAACCGACTACCAATTCCGCTTGATTGCCACTAATTCATCCTGGAGGTACGTCGTTGCTAGTCGCAAGTAAGTGACGTGCTTTCCCGGTGTTGGCGCGTGCAAGATCCAGCCGTCACCCGCATACAGTGCGACGTGGTGGACCGCACCCTGCCCGTGATCATGGGCAAAGAAGCACAGATCACCTGGCTGCGCGGCTTCCCGTTCAACGGCGACGCCCTTATCAATCTGGTCCTGCGCATCCCGCGGCAATTGAATACCAACACAGCGATGCAGACTGTACACGAAGCCTGAACAGTCAAAACCATACGCGCTGATACCGCCCCACAAATAGCGTAAATCTAGGAATGTTTCGCCTAATCGAACTAGGGTCGCACCACGGGTCAAATTCGCGGTTTTGAAACCGAACTGAGTCGCTCGTTTGGCAACTTTAGCAACTCCAAGTGGCGTCTGAACCGTGTAATAACGGTGGTCCTTACTACCAATCACTGGTAATTCTGTCCCCAAACTCAGCCGTAGTAACGTCCGACCATCCGCTTTCAGTAGCGGTGTAAATCCACGGCGAATCGTTACTGTTGGCCCAGTCTGAATCGGCAACGGGACCGTCGACAATTGTGCGGCCCAGATCCAGCCCGGATAACCCTGTAAATGATGGTCATCACGCTGACTCGCAACGTAGCCATACGCCCAGCCATCGACAAAACGTTCAACTAAGAAGACATCATTAAAGAGTGCCTGTGTGACAATCCGGTTCTCACGTTCTAACTTCACCGTCTCCGCGTCACTAAGCTGTGCCAACCAGGCTTGCAGGCCCGCGTTAGCAATCGCCGACGTATCGATTGGTAACGTCCGCGGTTGGCGCCACACATTGGCAACCGCCGCCATAATTCGCGTTGTTTGCAGCTTCATCTTTTGTCACCCCATTTTTGATCATTCTATGTTTCATCATCCTATTTTTTCTCAGTGTACCACATCCGACTACCAGCGTCTTGAGCGATTACTTAACCTTATAAAGATTTTTATCGCTAACAGCGGCACCCATTATCAATGGTTAACTTCACTGGCAGTTATTACCGGTAAACCACGTTAAGAAGCTATCCTTTCTGTAAAAAGTTCACCGTAAATATTAAAAAC
>NZ_JAGYGS010000007.1:0-111089 GCF_018991185.1 Lactiplantibacillus sp. 7.2.4 | reverse complement strand
AAAAAACGCCTCAAAGAAAAACATTCTTTGAGACGTTTTTTAGTGGTGACTGTCGAAAACAGCCAACTGTTGATTGTGATGTCACACCAACGATTATTCACTAGATCTAGGCTATTCAGCCGGTAATTCAGCTTCCAAACGGTCAATAATCGCGCGAACGTCATCGGTCGTCTTCGTTTGCATTAATTCGTTGCGCAGTTCAGCTGCGTGGCGCATGCCCCGCACGTAAATCTTAAAGAAACGTTGGAGCGGTGCGAAGTGTCCCTGTAACCCGAGGCCGATAAATTGGTCGTATAAATCCACCTGATACCGCAGTAGTTCAAGCATTTCACGCGTTGAGTGCGCCTGTGGTACTGCTTCGAATGCGTATGGATTTTGAAAAATTCCGCGGCCAATCATGATGCCATCCACGCCCGTATGTGCTTGGGCCAACTTCAAGCCATCTTGATAATTGAGCACATCGCCGTTAATTTGTAGGAGCGTTTCTGGGGCCAGAGTGTCACGCATCTGAACCAGTTGGTCAATCAGCTCATAATGCGCGGGCACCTTACTCATTTCCTTCTTAGTCCGCACATGGACGGTCAGGACGGGCACTTGTTGTTTAAGTAAAAATGGAATCCAGGTCTCGTATTCACTGACATCTTCAAAGCCTAGTCGCGTCTTGACACTGACTGGTAGACCGGCCTGGCGGGCACCTTCAATGACTTCTTTGGCTCGGTCAAAGTGGCGAATCAAATCGCTACCACTATGGTTCTTAATGACCGCCATGTCTGGACAGCCCATGTTTAAATCAATTGCTTGGTACCCCTGGTTTTTAACTTCAGCCGCTGCTTTTGAGAAATCAACACCATTATTCCCCCATAGCTGGACGATTGGCCGTGGATTTTCAGATTCGTCCACGTATAAGCGTCCACGTGTCGTAAATTTGGCTTTGGGGTGAGTGATGCTCAGCGCATTCGTGAATTCGGTATAAAAAACATCTGGTGCCGCCGCACGCATCACCACTCGGCGAAAGACGGACCCCGTCACGGCCTCCATCGGTGCAAGACTGAAGAACGGCCGGTTAGCGGCGCGCGCCTTAGTGGCAATCTGTTGCCCATATGCCGATTGCGTCATAGTGACTTCATTCCCTTCTAAAAATAATCACCTCTTCATAATAGCGATGTTCGGCCCCTAAGTGCAAGTATTTTGGTGCCGCATTCGCCATTCTGACGGCAAAATAAAAGCCCGGCCGCAGCCGGACTTTTGAAAAAATAGCTAAACCTTATCTAGTGAATCAAAAATAGTGCCCACACCAGTAGTCCGATGATAAGTACCACGTTCAAGAGTTCCATCCGCAAATCAGCCAACCTCAGTGAGCTGAATGAGATACCGGCCGTTGTATCCATGTATCGGAAGAAAATCCCACTTAAAACTAAGCCAACTAACAATACAAATAGAACCATCATTCCAGTCATCATCATCACAAACTCAACTCCTCATTTGGTAAATATTTGTGGCTTTCTAAAACCATGTTCATAGTAGTCCAGTACCAGCCTTCAAGCAAGCAATTCCGGCCGAAAAACCGGCGTTCTTAGCGTTTTTTTATTAATCAAAAATAGGCATTCGAAAGCACGAAAAAGCCCTTTCGAAAGCATCAAAATTTCGAAAGAACCCTTCGCTAAATTCTAATTCTAGTGAATGATATTGGCGCTTGCTAACATCATTCTAATTGTCGCTCAGTCACACTTGACCGTGCCCACTTATTTCATTAATCAGTCGTGTGACGTTTGTTGCTTTGCCGTTTAAAACCAAATAAACTCATCGCCGTTAACAATACAAACCCTAATACCGTTACAACTTGATTGGTACGTTCATCAGTTTGTGGCAAAGTTGCAGTCTTAGTTGTGGTCTTAGCTGTACTCATTGGGTGTGTTGCAATCGGATGCGTTGCGACTGGCTTCGTCACAACTGGACTAGTCGTCGTTCTTAAGGCCGACTTTACATGTGGATTAGCCGTTCCTTTAACTTGTGGTTGATCCGTTGAATGCGTCACAGTTGGTTGGGGTACGCCGCCAACTGGTCCATCTGTGTGGTTATTATGGTGACCTGTTGGGTTGGCCGGTGTTTGTCCATTCGAGTTGTTGCCATGCCCAGTTGAGTGGTCGATTGGTGCTTGTCCACCCTTGTCATTACCATGGTCCGTTGTTGGCTTCGCCGGTGTTTGTCCACCTTTACCATCATCAGGGCGGGCGGGCTGTTTAGCCTCGTTCAGTAATGCCGTTAAGTCACTTTGGGCCGCCGTCCGCTCTTTTTCTGCAGCTCTCACTTCCGCTTTGGCTGAATCGACGTGGTTGCGTGCCGCTTTAACTGTCGCTTCTGCTTTTTCGACAGCGGCCCGAGGTTTAACCGTATCATGTTCCTTCTTAGCCACGCGATAATCAACCGCAGTCCCGCTGACTTCAATATCGGCGTTAGCGCGTTCTTCTTTAGCTGCCGTTAAAGCAGTTGTCGCTTTAGTTAACTTGGCTTGTGCCGCCGTCAATGCAGTCTGAGCCGTCGTTAACTTACCCTTCGCAGCGTCCAAAGCAGCTTGGTTGGCGGCACTATTATCCTTGTCAACTGCCATTTGGGCGGTTTTAACGTTCGCTGTTAATTGATCCACAGTTGCCTGGGCAGTTGTAACAGCCGTTTGAGCCGTTGCCTGGTTAGCCGTGGCAGTGTTAACGGCTTGCTTGGCCTTCGTCTGACGTGCAACTGCGGTGTCATGCAACGCGGCCATTGCATCTTGAATCTGTTGATTCTTTGCCAACACCCCATCAGCAGCCACAAGCTCATCTTGAACTGCTTGAGCAGCGCTCTTGGCAGCGGTCAAGGCTTGCTTAGCGTTCGTATATGTTTGATCGGCTACGTCTACCCGCGCTTGTGCAGCTTGGACCGCTGAATGGCGGTCGACTTGAGCAGCGATTGAATCCGGTGTCTGCGTGCTTTTAGCAGTATAAACAACTGGTTTGGTCGTGATGGCCGCACTGGCAGCGACTCCTTGAGCCATCAAACCTCCAGTTAACATCGTCATTCCCATTGCAACTTTTAATGCCTTTGTCATACGAAAACCCATCCTTTAAAAGTATTGACCAACACCTGAATCAATTTCAGGCATCCCCTTACAGGTCTATTTTCATTGTGCCTGAAGAAAATTTAAATACAAGTAATCCAGAGATCACGGCGTTTTCTCAATCCGCAACCACTGTTCAAAACCAGCGGCTCAGTTGAAAATATTTATACTTTTTCATGAAAGCGGCTTTTGATCGAGCTTGTCACACCACGGTTATGCACACTAGTCTCAATAATTCACAGCCACAAACGTCAATAGCCGCTATCATGCCATCAGAAACCCATTATCGTGAAAAAAATTAACTCATATTTCAATCACCGTAACTTGCTTGCCAAATTTATCGCAGATTATAACTGTCACATAATTAGGCCGCACTCCACATCGGTGTTAAAATAGAAGCTAACTTAAGGAAAGTGTGACTGACATGACCATTAATGACCTGCAAGCATTTGTGATGGTGTACGATTTACGCCACATTTCGAACGCCGCCGTAGAACTGCATCTCTCGCAATCAGAGCTCTCCAAACGGATGCGCGCCTTGGAAAACGAACTTAACCTCCAATTAATCGACACGCATAATAAGCGCCGCCTCCAAATTACGCCCGCTGGTGAGACGTTTTATCATCACGCCCACAAAATCATCCGCGATTACGAAAACATGATGCACGACCTCGCCCCCAATCGACCGACAATTTCTAAAAACCTGGTGATTGGATCCATTCCGGTCTCGGGTCAATATAACATTGCCAAAAAGATTGCCGCTTTTGATAATCAGCACGCCGACGTTGAAATCAAGATCATTGAAGATGAGGGCGACCAAGTCGTGAAACGGCTATTGGCCGGCGAATTACAAGCCGCCATCATTCGGGACACACAGACCCATCAGCTGCAGCCGACTGATTTTCAAAAGCAACCACTGCTGACCGACGAGTTAAAAATCATTTTATCTCGGGATCATCCCCTCGCTAATCGGGCGGTCATTCGCCTTCAAGACCTCGCCAAGCAGAAAATTGCGACGCTTCCACCTGGCTCTGGCGTTTATGAGCCCATCAATGACCTGTTTGGCCGCCAAGGGTTGACGCCAAACTTCTTCTTTGAAAGTACGCATATTGAAACACTGCTAGGCATGCTGGACGATAGCAACGTGACCTTTCTCTTCAAGCAGTCCGTGCTACCATTCATGACTGAACACGTCGTCATGCGTTCACTCGCCGTCCCACTGATTAGTCAACTGAACTTCGTCTATCCACAACGCTCAGGTAATCAACTACTGACTGATTTAATCGATTACTTGACGGTAACCGCCCATGGTATCAAGCCACAACCAACAATGAAACATTAATCAACACAAAAAACGCTTTTCAGCTGACCACAATTGGCCCAAATCTGAAAAGCGTTTTTTAATCAATTCAATTCTCAATTTTGGTGCTAAACCGTGGCTTATGCCAAACCAACTAAGTGGAACCAGAACATTTCAACGATGGCGACGACGAAGACCACAGCAGTCAACGGAATCCCCAACCGCATGACGTCTTTTTGCGTATAGCCACCACCGGTATCGGGGTCGCTACCGACTAAGACGGCTAAGTTGTGGAACGGTAAGATGTAATGCAAGTTGGTAACTGAGAAGACCAACAGTGAAACTGCCAATGGTGAAATTCCCATGTGAGCAGTCGCTGCCACAAACGCAGGGATCGTAATCCCCATAACCGCGATAACGGAACCCATGAACATGTGGATAATCATGGCGAAGACCGTAATCACGATTGCTAACAAGTAGATGTTCGTTGGTAAGTTGCTTGGAATCAACGTTTTGGCAATCCAGTTGTTCATCCCGGTCACGCCACCGACATTCCCAATCGCAATGGCTGAGGTCAAGAAGACCAGCACATTGACGGGAACACCTTCCCATGACTTGGCGGTCAAAATACCACCAATAACCGGTAGACTCATCATTAAGGCGACAATCAAGGTCAACCAACCAACATCTAGGCCAGTGATCCCACTGGTTAACTATAGCGCAATCGCAATAACCAACCAAACGATCGTCCGGATTTCTTTACCAGTCATGGCGCCGAGTTGAGATTGTTGTTGCTTCAAAGCTTCAACATCAATGTGAACTTCTTGACTAGGCTTGAACAAGAATAGGAACAAGAACATCGTCAAGACGGCCGCAATGATCATTGGGACACCCATGTAGACGAAGTAAGAGACAAAGTTGACACTTTGACCAGAAGCTTGAACAGCTAGTGGGTTCAAAGACGTATCACCAGTATAGAAGACCCCAGACAGTGGACAGGAAGCCGCAAAGACGGCCAGTCCTAGTTTGGCTAAATCCCGTTTTGGCATGTTAGCCGTTTCGGCAACCACCGTAATGACCGACATGATCATGAATGCACGTGGCCATGGATGTGGAATCAAGAGCGCTAAGATGAAGGTCAACGCGAAAATGGAAATCACGATTCCCTTCCAACTGCGCACAAATTTAATAATAAACGCGTATGCGATTCGTTGGTCCAAACCAGATTCGTTAACGGCACCGGCAATCAAGTAAGCCCCAATCACGAACCACATGATCGAACCGGTCCACGCCGACGAGAAGACTTGCTTAGGTGTCGCAACGTTCATAATAATCAGTAACATCAGGTAAATCCCACCGACATATGCTGGTTGAGCAATCTGGGTCGCCCACCACACAACGGTCATCAGACTAAGTGCCAAGTCCATTTGGCCCTTAGCAGATAAGCCGGCAATCGGTAGGAAGTAGATAATAGCAAACACAGCGATCCCGCTTAAAAAGCCAATCGTTTTCTTGTTCACGAGTTAAATGCTCCCTTCATTTTGACAGTAAAAAGCCACCCGACCAGGACGCTTCCGTGGTCTGGCGGCTCCTCACGTTATTAAAGTTAACTTATGCGATTCGTTATTGACGGCATAACTAGTCGTAGCAAGTATTAAGGTTTATTTCAAATACTTTTCCCAGTCATCGACCTTCATGAATTGAGCCCGTTCAAATTGGTCTTTCATATCGTATGGCACAGTGCCATCAATAACCAACTTCGAACTCATCCCACGGAAACGAATCGATTTTGGATCGTATTGTGGCCGTTCTGATGGATCCAATGGATGGTTCCGCATGCCAGATAAGACCATTAAGTCTTGGTCAGCTTGGAAACGCGTATTCATGGTCCAAATAACATCGTTCATATCGAAAATATCAACGTCTTCATCAACTAAGATGACCGTCTTCAATTCCTTGAACGCTGAGAACGCCAATAAGGCTGCTTGCCGTTGAATCCCTTCATCCGCTTCATTATCCTTATGAATCTGCATGATGGTCATCAACTTACCACCACCAGCTGGCGGATTGTAAACGTTAGTCACTTTGCCAGGAATGGCGCGGTTAACTAACTGTAAGATACTTGCTTCGGTTGGAATACCAGCCATGCTGACATGTTCTTCGGATGGTCCGATAACACTTTGCATGATGGCATTTTCCCGATGCGTTACCGCCGTCACCTTGATGACTTGTAAGGCTGGGTTAGCATCACCATCGTAACCTGGGAATTCAGGCATCGCTTTACCCGTATGAGTGTTGATGTCTTCTTGAATCCGTTCGTTAGGCATGATGTAGCCTTCCAACGTGTATTCAGAACGTGCAATCGCCTTTTCATCAACGGTAACCCCATCGACTAATTGAACGGCTTGATTCCGAATGGCACCAGCAACCCCTAATTCGTTGTAACCAAATGGGGTGGTAGGTGGTTCAAAGGTGGCACCAATGGTAATGGCAGGATCCAAACCAATGTTGATCGTGATTGGCATTGGTTTATTGGCCTTTTCATATTCTTCGGCAAAGGCACCGATATGACGGCCACCAGGCATGATGTAGATTCCGAGCTTGTCCTTGTCTTCAAGAACCATCCGGTGAATCGTAACGTCACTCTTGGACTTGTCCATGCTTGAACCGAAGACAACACCGACCGTGATATATGGACCAGCATCTTGTGGCGTATTAGTTGGCGCTGCAACTAACTTCCGAATATCAAAGCCTTCATCAGTTGACTTGTAAATGACTTCGTGAGCCGGTGCATCCTTTTCAGCGACCGTTTCCGGTGCAACTGGATTTGAAACTGCATCGTTAAGATATTGACCTAACGTTTGGTAATCATGATGGAACATCTTACCAACCCGACGACGGCTAGCCATTAAACCAGTCAAGACACGCGTGTCAGGAAAACCCTTCACGTTGTTGAACATCATTGCTGGACCTTCTTGTGTTGGCCGTTCAACGGTCCCACCAGCACCAATATACCGATAAACACCAGAAAGTTCCGCATTTGGATCTACTTCAACGTCGGTTTCATGATAGTTCTTGGGATCATCTTTGATCTCATCAAGTACCCGGCGTAAATCCCATGGTTGTTCTGCCATTTCAATTCATCTCCTTTAAAATTTACAAGACCATCATAATGCCAGACGTAAGCGGGTTCAATTCGGATTCAGCACTTGTATTATTCCATTCGTGAATAATACAGTCAGTGGTGGAGTTTGTTGGGTAGGGATTTAGTTTGTAAAATGGAGATTGGATTGGGCTTTGCTGGGGTCACCAGCTGTGTCGGCCACGCTTATCTGCTGATTGTCCCGCGAGACCATTAGTACTTCAATACTCAAAAACCGCATAACGACAATCCATCTGTGTGAATTACCGTTATGCGGCTCTTTGCTTACCATTATCATTGTGAAAATATTAAAACCAATTAGTGTTTCATTTAAACCAACGCCGACCCAACTGACGACCGCCTTGGTAGACAGCTAGTACCGCGGCAATCAGCCAACTAGCCGTCACTAACGCTTTGAACATTGCACGTCCACGAGTCATTGAACCACCCTTTCAGCCGATTGTCCTTAGTGCCCTTTCACATGCAATTCAACGCCCAATGAACCATCCCTAGGCGCTCAAGCGATGACTTAGTGACAACAATTCACTCACTAACAAATTCTGCGTTGGTGTCAGCCGCAGTTGCTGGGTGAAGATCGTATAAGTGATATAATTCGTCAACTTTTTGAGCAAACTTTCATCTAACTCAGGTGTCGCTTGCAACTGCTGGTGTGCTTTGCAGAGTTCCGCGCGAATCCCTTCGTTGACCGCGGTTGGTGCCAATTCCTGATACAAATCTTGAATGATACCTTGTGCTTCGCTTTTCATCATGCACACCTTTCTTTCAGAAAACTAACCACCTTCAGTATAGTCGTCTTGAGGCCAAAAATTAAGGTAATTTTGGTTAAACCTAAACTTCGGGCTAATAACCAACTGTTGAGACTAGTCATTACCTTCAGTGTTCAAAAATAACGCGCAATCAGTCATGATTTAAAAGGCTATGTTAACCGTGTTTTATCACGACTACTGGTCAGATTGTGCTGCGGCAACTGCCAATCGGATGGCTGGCTCGCGCGCGGCGCCCGTGAAACCGTGGTCGGCGTCAGGTAATCGATGAAGCTGACTCTGTTGATAAACCGCGTGATATTTTTCAGAAGCCTGTGGTGAAACGACTGCATCCTTGGTCCCATGAATCAAATCAACTGGTCCCGTATACTGCTGAGCGACTTCGTAGATCGGCAGCGTTTGTGCCGTCCGGAGATAGAATCCGCCAACCTTAAAGCCATCACGAATCGGCAACACCGCCGGAATGTGGTGCGGATCATAAGTCGTCCCTTGTAGCACACCTTTTTGGGCATCCGTCTTTAACGTCGCTGCCGGCGCCATCAAGATGAGGTGATCAATTAAGTCTGGATAATAGCCGGCTAACATGCTAGCTACCACTCCGCCCTGCGAATGGCCAATCACGACTAAACGCTGATAGTTCAACGTCTGTGCGTAATCCAACACGGCTTTAGCATCCGCGACTTCACCGGGCACGGTCATATCTTGAAAACGGCCGTCACTGCGACCATGGCCATTGAAGTCGAAACGCAATACCGCTAATCCAGCCGCCAACAAACTTTGCGCGAGTTGTGGCACGATTCGACTCGAGTCATAGCCCATATCAGCCGTAAAACCGTGCATCAAGATGACCAGCGTCTGGCTGGCAACTGCCGGTTTCTCTAGCCGAGCTTGTAACGCCAGCCCATCGCGTTTAATTTTAAAATCCATTCAGATCATCTCGTTTCAACCAAGTTACCCTTACTATAGTTGATTTAGGGCGTCAATCACAACTATTTACCATAGCAAATCACTGATTAAATGTGTCGTTCAGCTGCTAACTTCCCAGTTGTTTACAAAATAGTTGATTTTCTCCTAAAAAAAAGATTTTGCAAGCTGGAAGTCAGCTCAGCAAAATCTTGTTCTATCAATTTGAAATATATTGTGAATAAATCGAAGTGCGCGAGACACCTAATTGAGCGACCGGCACACATTGGCCTAGTCACTATTGGCCACTCACCTCGACAGACTAAATCTTCACTTCATAATTGGTTCCCAACAGACCAACCACGGCACCTTCATTGGCCTCGTGACTTTCAGCATGGGCAATCAACCACTTATCAGTGGCCAACAAGGCTGATTGAGCCTGATTTGCATCATCATTTAGCATCGAATTAACACCTTTGATCAGCGCAACCAAACACCGATAACCCTGGGCAGTCACCTGACATGGCGCATAGTGTAGTGTTGTCCCATATAACAAAATCATGGTATTCGCAGGAATCAAGAAGGCTTTCGCATCAGAGGTCTGATACTGATTGTTGCTCATTTCTCGGACATCGCCGAAAAACAGTACAACGTCATTGGTGAACCAGTTGAGTTCCGGTGTCTGATGCCATTCTAAACAATTCATTTTACTTGTATGCCCATTGCAATAACCAACCTGAATTAGTAAGCCACCGAATAGTTTGTTTTGAATCGTCGTACTTAAAGCTAACTGTTCAAGGGTTTTATCCGAGGCAACATACTCGTTATCTTGCTTCGGCATTGGGGTCGCCTTCAAAGCTGCCAGCGCCGCATCTGTATCCGCAAACGTGATAATTTTAGCATACTGGTCGAATTCCGGATCAGTGACCTGATAAATATGATAGGTGGGATTCTTCTTTTGTAATAACTCAAGCATTTCAATTTCTCCTAACTAATTAACTGCAGCAACATTAATCGTTCGCCAGTTATCAAAAAACATGTCCTAATAATTGTGATAACTTAATTGCGAGCCAGCCCAACGGATTCGTCACCGCCGAATTCATACTAATAATTTCGGACGTTCCGGCGGGTACCGTTGCTCCGGTCATATGCGCTGCCGCGGTGTAAAACGAAGCGACGTCGGTCCCGATGTACAAAATCAACGCCATCATAATCGTTCCGGCAATAACCATCCGCAACAAATCCTTCTTGAGATAAGCGGCCATCATTGGCAAAATGAAAATAATTGACGACAAGTCCACCATCGGTAAAACACGGTTGCCGGGTAGAACAACGGCCAACAATAGCGTAATCGGAATGAGAATCAGTCCAGTCGCCATGACTGATGGATCACCAGCCATCAGAGCAACATCCATCCCAATGAAGATTTCCCTATCCGGATATTTGGCCTTCAGCATCTTTTCAACCGCATCACGAATAATCTTCAGGCCTTCCATCAAAATATCCACCATTTTAGGCAACAACAACATGGAGGCACTGACTTTAACCGCCAAATCCATGACTTTGGGGGCTGAAAATCCGGCTAGTACACCAATCAAGACGCCTAAAATAAAGCCAATAACTAATGGTTCTCCCAAAACACCAAACCGTTTGTTAATTTGGGCTGAACTTAATTTGACCTTATTTAGACCTGGAATCCGGTCAACGACCCAATTAACCAGCAACGCCAAGAGAATCCAAGGGCTGTTGCTGAGATGTGGAAATGAGAGCCCCGCCATATTGAACTGCTTCTGAATCGTTGGCCCAGTCCAATCCGCGACTTTTAACATCAGCACGAATAGTAGCAGCATAATCACGAAAGCAATGACAAAGCTACCTGAAGCAACATACATGACCGTCCCAACGACTAAGAAAATCCAATAATTAAAAATATCAATGTCCATCGTTTTGGTGAATTTGACTACGAACAATAAGATATTTAATAGTAGGAATACAAACACGGCTAAGGGCATGAGCGCTGAGCTCCAACCAATCTGTGGCACATTCGCCCAACCGGTATCCAACACGGTCAGGTGAACGCCAAATCGCTTTACCATTGCACTGGTTGCCGGTCCTAAATTATCAAGCAGCAAGTCGATCACCATGTTTAACCCGGTAAAACCGACGCCGACTAATAACGCGGCTTCAAAAGCCTTGCCAATCTTAACGCGAAATAGTAGGCCGATGACGAAAAAAATAATTGGCATTAAGACGGGTGCACCCAGTGAAATCACTGACTTCAAAACACTCATACCGTTGCCTCAACATTCCGCACCTGACAAACTTGCGCAATCGCTTGTCGCCATTGAGTTAATATAGCCTGTCTTCTGGTCGAATCCATCGAACGATGATATTCATGATAGCGCAGGACTGTATTAAGTTTTAAGTTGCCATAAACCGTTAACGCGCGCCCGGCGCAGTAAGCAACCCCAAACGCACTCAATTCTTCAATATCCGGGACGTCGACGATCACATCTGACATATCACTTTGAAATTGCATTAAATAGCCATTAGCCGTAACGCCGCCGTCCACTTTCAGAATTTGCGTCTTGATGCCGAGTTTCTCATCAATCGCTGTCAGAATATCATTGATTTGAAACGCGATCGAATTCAGCGCAGCTCTGACAACTTCCGGTCGCCCTGTGGTACGCGTCATCCCGGTTAACGTCGCCTTAGCTCTTGAATCCCAGTATGGTGCCCCAAGTCCCGAAAATGCGGGTACTAAACAAGTTTGATCCTCTGGGACTGCTTGGCGTGCCAATGATTCAGCTTGATTAGCCGAATCAATCAGCTTCAAGTCGTGTACCAGCCAACGAATGACGGCACCGACGTAATTAATATTGCCTTCTGCAACGTAGGTCATCCGCCCATTTATTTTCCAGCCAATCGAGGTCACAACGTCGTTAGATTGCACGGGTTGATCACCAATATTCATCATGACTGATGAACCCGTACCAATCGTGGCTTTCACGTCCCCCACGGATTCACAGCCTTGACCATACAAGGCCGCCTGAGAGTCGCCTAACATGCAGTGGATCGGTAATGGTTTCGGAAAAATGCCATCGAAATCCGTCTCACCAAACAGCGCATTCGACTGTTCAATCGATGCCAATGTGTCAATCGGGACGCCAAATGCGTCACACAACTGCTGATCCCACTGGACACTGTGAATATCTAGTAACTGCGTCCGCGACGCATTTGACGGTTCCGTCTTGAACTGTTTGCCATGGGTCAAGCGGTATAACAACCAACTATCCATCGTTCCCATGCACAAGTTATGCTGTTGTGCAGCGGATTTGACTGCCGGCACGTTTGACAGCATCCAAGATAGCTTGGCCGCCGTGAAATAAGGCGATAAGGTTAGCCCCGTCTTAGCTTTAACTTCTTCGGCTAAACCATCCTGCTGCAGCTGTTCTACGATATCGACAGCGCGATCATCCTGCCAGACAATTGCTTTAGTTAGCGATTTACCAGTGTCCTTTGCCCAAGCCGCGGCTGTTTCCCGTTGAACCGACAGCCCCACGCCAACGATTTCCTGCAATGGGACACCCGCATGTTGAACGAGATCATTCATCAGCAGAATCACGTTTTGATAGATTTCGTCCAGATCATGACTGACCCAGCCATCCTTATTAATCAATTGCGCATGACTTCGTGACTGCTTATAAACAATGTTCCCCAAATCATCAAATAATAACGCCTTAGTCCCCTGTGTACTTTGGTCAATGCCAATCACATAGTTACTCATTATTTTCACCAACCTTTTCATCTTACAAATAAGGACAGCTACCTGCTGAAATCCAGAAGCTGCCCTATTAATTCAATTCAAACTTGCTGCTATTTATTGATTTAAGTTCGCCATAATACGCTTAGTTAGATGCGCTTCATCCAGACCGTAATGCGCAAACACTTCAGCTTGGGTCCCCGCAATTGCCGGTTCATCTGGAAAACCAGCAATATCCACGCGAGTATCGCCACGAATAGCTAGCGCCTCAGCTACTGCCGAACCTAGGCCACCATAGATAGAATGTTCTTCAATCGTGGTAATTAAGTTGACTTGGTCAGCGACTTGATTGAGTAACGCGCGATCCAATGGTTTAACACTCACCAAATCGATTACTTTGGCTTGGACGCCTTGTTCTGCTAATTTGCGTGCAGTCCGCACCGCGATTTGAACGGTTTCGCCCGCTGCCACTAAGGCCACATCGTTACCATTATCCATCACGATATTGGCCTTGCCGGGGCCACGAAAGGCTTGTTGCTGGTTCTCATAAATGTCTGGTAACGCTTGCTTGCCAATCCGCACGTAAGCCGGGTGATCAGACTTCGCTAAATACTGCATCAACCCACGAGTTTGGTACTCGTCAGCGGGCATATAGACTTCCAAATTGGGTAATGCGCGGGTAATCGCTAGGTCTTGTAACGAATGATGGGTATTTCCCAACACACTATACGAATTACCACCTGAAATACCGATCAACTTAACGTTGGTATCCGAATAAGTGACATCAACTTTGACCTGTTCAATGCTCCGCATGGTTAAAAATGCCGCGGGTGAGAAGACAAATGGCCGTTTGCCACTATGGGCCAAACCGGCGCCGACCGTCACAGAATTCTGTTCCGCGATACCCATCTCAACCAGTTGATCAGGTAATTGCGTTGCAAATGGCGTTAGTGACGCTGAACCGCGGGAATCACTAGTCAGCGCTAAAATATTATGATCTTGATTAGCCGCAGTAATTAATTCATCGCAAATTACTGAACCGACTTTTGCACTCTTAGTCATTTTGTAACCTCCCAATTACCGCATCCAGTTCATCTAATCCTTGTTGATATTGGGCAGCAGTTGGAACTTTATGATGCCATTCTGCCCGATTTTCAGCGAAACTAATGCCACGGCCCTTAATCGTGTCAGCTAAAATCAGTTTTGGCCGCAGTGGCGTATTCGGTGTTTCCAATGCATCGACCAACTGTGCCATATCATTGCCATCAATTTCAATAACATCAAAGCCGAAAGCCCGATATTTATCCGCCAATGGTTCACTATTCATCACTTCAGCAGTCGGCCCACTGATTTGTAATCGATTGTGATCAATAATCGCCGTCAAATTGTCCAGTTTAAAACTACCCGCGGCCATTGCGGCTTCCCATACAGAACCCTCTGCTTGTTCACCGTCACCCATCAAGGTATAGACGTGATAATCCTGATGATCTAACTTAGCCGCCTTCGCAATACCGACACTTAGTCCGAGTCCATGGCCCAACGATCCCGTATTCAACTCAATACCGTTGACATGGTTGGTCGGATGGCCAATATATGGCGAATCATATTGAGAATAGGTCGCTAAATCGCTTTTCGGGAAATAGCCCCGGTCTGCCAACACGTTATATAAAACTTCAACCGCATGGCCTTTCGATTGAATATACCGATCTCGATTATCATCATTAAAAGTCTCCGGCGTCTGGTTCATGACCGCATAATATAACGCGACCAAAATGTCCGTACATGATAAATCCGAACCAGTATGACCAGTCTTGGCTTGATAAATCATTTGCCAGGTGGCGCGTCGGATTTGTGCCGCTTTCAGCTTAAGTTCATCAATTCTCAAATTAATCTGCTCCTTTACTTAACGATCGACTTAATATCACCGCGTAAGTATGCCTTGACATCATCTTCAATTGGATCGTAGAAGTCAGGTGTCACGCCAAGGTACTTGCAAGCTTCATATAGGACGGGTACAACATCCGCACGAACCGCTGCCATATGGTGAATGTATGGGCCGTAGACCAACTTGGTTTCAAAACGATTTAGGTTAGCGAATTGTAACCATACGTACGTCCCTTGTTCGTAAGGGCCTTCGCAGGACTTGGCATTACCTAGTAATAAATTGTATTGGCCATTATCGCCGTCAAACCGGCATAACGTGTACTCACCATCTTGGGCTTGAAGCGCAACTGAGCCAGGATAATCAAACACAAAATGTGATTTTGGCAATGATGGCTTGTTCTTAGCCGTTGAGAATGGGAAGACACCTAAATGTTGTAATAATTCACCATTTGGATTTTCTGGGTGGCGACAGTTGACATCCGCGAAGATCGCCTTTTGATCACCCATGGTTGCCGCTTCCACTAATAATTCAGAAATCACACCATGAATATCCGTTTCACAGGTCACTGGTGTGCCTTCATCTTGAAGTAAGGATTCAGAGGCATACGGTAAAATACCGATTTCGTCTTGGAGTGCCGTCCAACATTGAATCGCCCCCGCATTGCAGCCGTATTCCGTCATCTTATGTGATAACGCGACCTTCAACGCCGCCACCATATTTAAATCTTTGTCACTAATATCGATATCGGCGACTTGCTTTAAGGTCGCAATCGTGGTCTCAATCTCAGCTGAATGCTTAGCTTGTAAGTCATGAATTTCTTCAACTAGTTCAGTCATTGGAATTGGGGACAATGAAATATTGAATTTTTCTAGCAATTCCCCTTCGTTGACCATCGTCGACCAGAAATCAAACGGCCGTGGCCCAACTTGCAAGATGCGCGTATTTTTGAACGTCTTGACGATATTACATACTTTAATAAAATCATTAACACCGCGTTCAAATTCAGGATCATCGATGTCTACGTTAACTAAGTACGTAAAAGGAATCTGGAATCGGCGTAACACTTTACCGATTGCGAATAATCCACACTGCGTATCGCGCAGACGTGAGCCGTCCGCTGCTGGCGCTTCATCTTTCGGTCCCCACAGCAAGACTGGAACGTCCAATTTTTTGGCTAACCGGGCACATTCATATTCAGTTCCAAAGTTTTCATTGGCGAGAAACAGGCCATCAATTTTTTCGGCATTAAACTTAGCGGCAATTTTTTCCATGCCAGCGTCATCGTAGAGCAGTCCATCATCATTGACTTCCTTGATGTCAACATAATTGACACCCATTTTATCTAATTTATCCCGCGTTAAATTTGCGTATTCGATCGCAGCATCTGCAGAAAAAATGTTTCGCCGTGTGGGTGCAAATCCAAGCTTAATTGATTGTGTCATAATGAAACCTCCAATGTATTTGTCATCGCTTACAAATTCAATTCTAAAATGACCACTAAAATAGCTCAACCAAATTTGCTAGTTTTGCTTTAGTTAAGTATAATTTTAGTTACAAGGGAGATAATCAGATGGCGATTAAAATCAGTGACATTGCAAAAATGGCGGGAGTCTCAAAGGCATCCGTTTCATTGGCACTTAACGAAAAACCTGGTATCAGCGACCAGACCAGAACGAAAATCATTAAAATTGCGAAGGAACACGGTTACCAGCCACTGCGAAAAAAGCGGGCTGACATTACCAGTAACCTCGGCACCGTCACCTTTCTAGTCGTGACAACGAGCGGCGTGGTCAAGAGTAATTATCGGACACTGCCCTTCTTTAATTCGCTGATTTCGTGTCTATCCGCCGAGGTCGGCGCCCTTAATGGCAGTTTAAAAACGATCACGATCAACCAAGAGGAACTCAGCCAACGTATTGGCGAACTCAAAACGACCGCGACCAGCTTCTTAGTGCTCGGAACCGACCTCAATCAAGAAAATACTGAACTATTAAAGAAGCATCTCAAACACGTAGTTTTTCTCGACACCTACTTCGAAGATATCGATGCTGATTTTGTAACGATGGATAACTATCAGGGCGCAAAAATGGCAGGAAAGTACATCTTAAGTCAGGGCTATCGCGAAATCGGCTACTTTGCGTCAGATAAGATCATGTCCAACTTTGCTGAACGTAGACGCGGTTTTCGGGCCGCATTAAAAGAAGCCGGCGTCTCGATCAGTAACGATAACTTCTATTTCATTTCGCCCACAGAAACCAATCCGAACGGCCTCAATATGGATCGCTTCATGCACCACCAGTTACCACGTGCGATTTTTTGCGAAGACGACTATATCGCCTTGCGCCTGTTGAAGATTGCACGTCAGGCTAAGCTCAGTATTCCTAATCAACTCGCAATCATGGGATTTGACGATATTTACGAAGGCACTCTCGTTACCCCGGAGTTATCAACGGTGCATGTCCCAATTGAGCAAATTGCCCATCAAGCACTTCAGCAACTTTTAGATCAATTTCTCCATCCCCAACGGATGCCATTGAAAGTTTTGATTGCCACTCAAATCGTTGAAAGACAATCACTGTAAAAAAATAGCTCAACTAAACTTAAAGATAAGTTTAGTTGAGCTATTTTTTAGTCCGATACTAATTGTCTAAACCACTTCCAACTGGAGCTGCCGTGATTCGACCCACTTAGCAGCGACCAGTATCCGGTAGAGCACGATTGAAATGACGGCTGGCATGACCACACCAGTCAGGAGATAGACCATGAAACTGTTGAAGTTGGTGGAAGCCAAAGAAATCGGCGCAATCAACGAGTTTAAGCCTAGACCAGCTAACTTATAGCTGGTAGAAAAACGAAAGACGATCGTCGCCACCGGTGCGGAAATCACGGCCGCGACCATTGGTGGAATCGCTAAACGCGGGTTAACGATCAGATTAGGAAATTGGACCTTGGGCGTGATGATTCCCTGTGCAATGTTAGCACCGAGATTGTTTTGCCGAAATGACATGATCGTGAAGCCGACGAATTGTGCCGTCGTTCCAATCAAGGCTGCCCCTGACGAAACGGGATCCAACATGACCGCCACGGCTAGCGCAGCTGATGAGGCCGGGGTCATCAAGAATAAGGCCCAAGCTAACGAAACTGCCATCGACCCAATCAATGGGTTCACCTTCATTGACGTTGCAATGAACTTGCTCAACCACACCAAGGCCGGCGTCGTCACTGACGCTAAGCCTAAACCAACCACGGCACCGACAAAGGTTGCGGCCAATGGGACCAGCATCATATCGAGCGGCGTTTTTCCGGTTAAGTAATTACCGACCAAGACGGCTACTAATCCGGCAGCAACGGCCGAAATCGGTTGACCAGTCGTAAAAATCGAACTTTGCGCCGCTTGTGCCAAAGTATGGCCCGTCGCCGTCACCCCGTTCGTCGCTGATTGTGAAAAGAAGACGGCGTTCGCACCAATCGTCGACGAAATCATCGCACTAAACGTGACTAAGGTATTGCTATTGAGCATCGTCGCAATCGCAACGCCAAAGGCTGGCCCTAATAACACTTGCGCAATTGCACCCACTTGATATAACGCTGTCCAGTGAACAAAATTCGCCAACGACTGTAACAAGAGGCCAATTCCCAAACAAACTAAAATCGCATTAGAAACACCGTCTGAAACTTTATAAACGTAATCCATGGTACTCATCTTATGTGTCGCGGTATCCGCGTTAGTGGTTGCTTCCATATGTAATCCTCCTGCATTTTAATTAATAAGATTATGATTAGAGAAATGTGAGAATGGTTCTATTTAACCACGCGGCCTGAAAATTGTCAACGCCATTTTCATAATTTAGTCGCTCACTTTACTAAGGTCAACGTCCATTGGGTCTGAACGGCGACTTTAGTGCTTTGCAGCCAGCGCCGGGCGCCCTAAAACATACCCTTACGCGTTGTGCTAGTTATTCTTTAGCATTAAAGATGATTAAATCATGCTATTTTTTAGGTTCAAGTGCTACCAGCTGAGAACCGCTGGAAACGAAGCGAGTTAGCGTAAAGCTGTCGTGTTGTTCGTCCTACACCGGCTTCCAGGTATTTCTGACAACGCTGGAACGCGATGGACACAGATTTAAGCCGACAACCCACGTCTTAAATACTGGTCTTCCACTAACCAAGCACACATCGCTTGCTAAGTGGAATTTCATCGCTGAGCATTGTCAGAAACACCTTCCAGCCGGGGATGGTATTCGAAAGGCAGACATGGGCGGGCCCAACTTTTTGTTGGATTAGTCGTTGGTTCCTTGGTACACTGACATTTTGATATTCAACTGACATGCTGGTTTCTAACGTTTGCTAAACTTTCTTAGCCATGATTTAACTTTTTGAATCAGCAGCCTCACGAAACCTGTCAGAATTTTCTCTACTCGTTTGAGATGAGAAAGTCTCGAATTCTAAACGACGCAATTTCATCAACTCATTTCAAAACTAATTGCCATTGAAGCTAGTGAGCAATATTCAACCGATCTTCTCAGTACTCAAATGCCATAAAATATTACCGTTTCTAATTAAAAGTTTGCTCGAATGACCAGTCACCTAATAATCAGTGGTCAATTGTACCTAGATAGGTGGTCGTTAATCCGCCATTCGAGCAGGTTCCCAACTGTAGGGGCTGGCTGACAATGCTCAAGGGCGAAATTCTTCTTGTCCGGGCGGGTTTCCCGGGCTAGAAGAAGACTCGTATTTGAAATTGCGCGGTGGGTTTCTGCGTGAGTTCAAATCGATGTCCGCCCTGTTCCAGCGTTGTCAGCCGGCCCCGGAAGTCGGAATAAGGCGCACATCGGCTGACGAACAGGAATCCACCAACTGGCACGATTTAATCATAATTCATGACAAATTAACTAGAACCATGCGTATCACCACAGAATAAATCAAAAGACTCGCAATTTTGCAATTGCGAGTCTTCCGATTCAAATTATTGTCCATAAAGCGATGAAGTTAGTAGCTACGCTGAATCAGTACTACTGGCACAGTCCATCCATCCAGGCAAACAGTTCACTCAAGTCATAATCGCCACTGTGTGGAATGTCCCATGGTAGGGCGAAGTCCACGTCTCGTCCTTGGTTCTGCAACACTGTCGCCAGAATGATTGGAATTGCAAAGCTGGTATCGCGGTCAGCAGCGCCATGACGAATTCGCCAGTGTTGCGCAATCTTGGCTGACTGCTTGCCGGTGAGGTAGGTCAACGGATTGACCGCTTCAACGAGCTCAGTCTCGGCTAACTGTGCTGGGACCGTCGTGTGTTCCTGTGAGAATGACGTAAAATGGCGATTCAGCACAGTAGCATCACCAAATAGTCGGTTTTCAAGGCTTCCTAAATCAAGCTGGTCAAATGCGGGCACAGCCTTCATCCGCGTCAGCGAAGTCAAATAGGCCTTCAGATCTAATCCAGTTACTTTGCCGTTAGTCACGGTAAAACCAGCGTATTTATGAATATCAACGCCTTTGTCGAGCGCTGATTGAGCTGAATCCGTCAATAATTGGACGAGATAATTCTGAAAAGTCCCAGTTCCATCAGGCGACACTGTCAACGCCTGGCCATTTGCATCGTGTAACTGTAGCCCATTGAGATAGTCACAGAATTGACGCTTGAGGTCCGCTGATAACGATTGGTCATTTGCTGACAAAGTCCCAGTGATTGATTCAAATTTTGGCCGACCATTTTTCATTGAACCGGCAACTGGTTGGCTGCGATTCCAGTCATTGATGCCATTAAATTGCCATTCATAAGCCATATCGGCGTGTTCCAAGTTGTGAATTGGACAATAGGCCGAGACCGCAAAAATATCGTCAGTGGCGGGAGCGGCACCCAAGGACGTTAAAGCGCCTTCAAAAAGCTTTGCATTACCACTAGCACCCATCAATGCTGAGGTTGCCCCACCGGCACTCGTCCCGTTGGTAATGATTCGTTCCACGTTACCAGGTAATCGTGCCTGATTATACTTGACATACCGAACAGCGGCCTTCATATCAACGATAAACGCGGGTGCTTGACCAACTCGTTGGCCCGATTCATTGACGGTTGTATGGCCGCGCAGTCCGGCTGCAATGACAACATAGCCCCGTTTCAAGGCTTGTTTGATAGTGGCTGCATTATTCGGCCACTGCGTCCTAGTCGGATCATCGGCTGGACCCGGAAAATACCCACCAACTGTATTCGGCATGAAAATCGGTGCCGTATCGCGCGTATAGCCATTAACCGTCCCGCCGTTCTCATAAGCCGCTGGCACAAACACGTTGAGTCGCTGAATTGCCGCAACTGGGTGTTGTACATACTGAATATCATGAGCCGCAAGATAGTTAATTGTTTTGCCGTCCAGCTGAATTTGTTCAGGCGTCAACCAATCAGAATCAAAAATCAAAGTCTCCGTCATTCCTGTACCTCCGTTTCTATTTATGGTCACTGTAAAACAACACTCCAAGTAAAATCAATTCATTTTTAGCAATCTATTATGCGGATTAAGAATAACGGTGCGATTCACATTATGTCAAGGCATCAGTACGTCGTAGATTGCGCTTGTCCAGATTGCTGTGCACCCTAGCTAGGCTGGCACCGGCGGTTAAAAGCTAGGACTACCCACGGATCCATGACCACATTGAACCCGAAAATGCTGCCAAAAAAACGATTCTCCTGGTTAGGAAAATCGTTTTAGCACCCAAATGAGCTGATTTATATCGTATTTATTTTCAACTTAATATTAAGCAAACCAGTGCCGAATCAACGCACCGCCGCCAACCGTCAAGACGCCTAGTAAAATCCCCACTGAACGCAAGGCTTGACTATCCGTTTTTGCTTCGTTCGTTTGTGGTAACTTAGCGGGTTGTGATGGTGTCGATGGCGTTAACGCATCACCTTGTGACACCGTCGAAGCCGCGCTGGACTTCTTGGTTGCTGGCGCTGAAGTTTGATTACTCTCATTCTGGTTTTCAGTCGTCGTGTTCGCAGGTGAGCTGGTAAAGACACTCGAAGTTGAATCCGTTAACTTGTCAGACGAATTCGTCCCGCTCGACTGATTAGCGTCATAATTCAAATCAAAACCGGCGTCAACATCAACGGTCCCAGTATCTTCGTCAATGTCCGGGTAGACATCGGTATTATCCGTTGGGTCTTCAATGTCCCCGGTTTGATTGCCATTGTTATCGGGCTGAGACATACTGTCAGAGCTTTCCGAACTGGAGTTAACATTGCTACTAGAAGTAGCCGATGAGCTGCTAGAACTCGATGAAGCGCTCGAACTGGAATCCACCGAACTAGAGCTATCGACACTTGAGGAACTGTCTGAACTAGAATCTACTGAACTAGAGCTGTCGACACTCGACGAACTGTCTGAACTGGAGTCCACTGAACTAGAGCTGTCAACACTCGATGAACTGTCTGAACTAGAATCTACTGAACTAGAGCTGTCAACGCTCGACGAACTGTCTGAACTGGAGTCCACTGAGCTAGAGCTGTCAACACTCGATGAACTGTCTGAGCTGGAATCTACTGAACTGGAGCTATCGACACTTGATGAAGAATCAGAACTAGAATCTACTGAACTAGAACTATCCGCACTCGACGAATTGTTCGAACTCGAGCTGGCATCACCAGTCCCACTACCATCGTTGACGGTCTTGTCGTAGACCTTACCATTCGCTTCTTCACTATTCTTAGTGCCGGACGTGCCGCCACCCCATTCCATGATGGCTTTATTCTTAAAATGATAATTTTCATCAATCAGTGACGTATCCGTGATTTTAGTATAGTAATCAATCACGACCAGGTTGCTGACGGTGTCATTGAACTTCAAATCAAAACCGTTTTCGTGATAGTTGACTTGATAAGCATCTTCGCTAACTTTATCGCGTCGTTTGTAACTATTGGCACTCGACCATTCGCCATTATAAACTTCGACGCCTTCAATCAGCTGTTGATGATCACCGATCGTATCCGCAATCGATAAGTTTTTCATGGTGATTTCACGACGGTCGACCAACAACGTCCATTTGATTAAGCCATTTTCCTTGTCCATCGTACCTTTTTTCGACATATTGGCCTCGTTAGCGACCATATTAATCACTGAGGTCTCTGGGCCATTTTGGGTTTCAAACACGACGTCTTGTTCACCTAAGTCATCATAGCGATATTTCATCCCCAGATTGACGTCGATTTTGACATTCGTCTTGCCTTCAATCGCAGCATTCATGGTCAAGACGGTCTTGCCATCTGCACCGACGACCCCGGTCCCAATCACTTCGCCGGTTTCAGCATCCGTGACATCAAACGTGGCGCCAACGGTCTTGGGTTCCAGGTTGGCTGGCATATCAATCGTGATGGTGTCGCCCGCTTTAAAGGAGGTATCCCCAAAGCTCATTTGATAGCGAATCTGAATCGTATCCGCATGTTTGAAATCCGGACCATTAATGACCGATGCCGCAGTTGTGTAATCTTTCGCAAGATAATTCGTCGCGGCTTGCGCAACAGTCGTGTGGCCAAAACCTAGTAAGATTACAAAACTTACTAGACCAAGTAGCCAGTACAGTCCCCGTTTACTCAACTTCATAACTAAAAAATCCCCCTATTCCCATATTTTTCTACAACGAAAAGTATATGCTAGCAAGGGGGATTTTCAATAGAATTTGTGAATAAAACGATTAATTCGTTCATTTTTCTTAAGTGGCCTAATTTCCAGAGCAATTTCACTTCGGCACAAACGGATTGGCGCGGGATGCGGCAAATTGCAAAAAGGTGACGCCCACGATCAATAATGCCCCGATAAGGCCGACCCAATTAAAGCTCACATGTAAGAATAAGACGCTTAAGATGGTTGCGGAAAGTGGTTCGATTGCTCCGAGGACGCTCGCAGTCGTGGGTAAAATAAACTCGAGACTTTGCAGGAAGAACAAGTAGGCGAGCATCGTCCCAAAAATCACGACAAACCCGACTTGTCCCCACGCGGTCCAGGTCAGCTCCGGTGCGTGCCGCCATGCACCCGTCCCAACGAGCACGAAGGCCCCACCAATCAACATCGACCAGCCGACGATCGGCATCGCCCCGTAGCCAGTCAGTAAACGCTGTGGCATCAACGTATACACAGTCGCGCCCACCGCTGCCAGCACGCCCCAGACGATTGCGACGACTGGCAAGGCTAACGAATGTAATTGTCCCTCCGTCACGATTAGAAACGTCCCGATTATCGCTGAAATCACGGAGATCACATCGACCTTGCTGGGCGCTTGCCAGGTCGTAACGGTCACGTACACGATGATCATGACCGGCGACAGAAATTGTAAAATCGCGGCCATCGCCGCGTTTCCCGTGCTAATCGCCATAAAATAGGTCAGTTGCACCCCAGCCATCCCAAACAAACTAAATAAAATCAGCTTGAGCGTCGCCTTTGGATGGTGAAAAACGGCCATTACTGGCAAATGGCGACTCACACCATAACCAATCAGTAACGTGCCGGACACCAGCATCCGCACAGCCACCAACCATAATGGCGAAATCGCGGTCGTATCAAATAAATGTTGCGCGACCGTCCCCGAACTGCCCCACAGGAATGGCCCGGCACTGGCTAAAATTAACCCTACTGTTTTCTTCTGCATCAAAATTCGCTCCTCCAACTACCTTACCTACAGTCTAACAACTGCCCCTGAACTTGCCAATGACCATTTTGACATGGGTTTGATTACTCACTTAACTAATGTCAGCACTGGGACTGACGCGTAAATATTAATTTCGTAATTGACAGCCTATTAGTGGTAAGCTAATCTAATAACGGGGTATGGAGGTGTCGAATGAAACATCAAAAATTAGTCTACTGGTTAGTTGGAATCTTCGCCGTCGTCTTTATTGGTGGCGCGTTAATTATTCCAACACCAACGATCAAACAACAAGTCGTCAGCATCGGTAACGCGATTACGGGGAACACCAAAACTAAAGGTGCCACGCATGCCGTTTCCGACAGTGCACTTGGCGAAAAATATCAACTCTCAACTAGTGAAATTCATGCATTACGCAAACTTAAAGTGACGGGTATCGGTGATTCAATCATGGTGCGAACCACTTCAGATTTGAAACAAATCTTCGGTAGTTTTAACGTCAACGCCAAAGTTGGGCGCCAAGTCTCCGCAGCACCAGCCGTCATCAGCCAGCTCAAGTCCGACAACGCGATTCATAAGAACGTGTTGGTCAACCTTGGAACCAATGGCCCGACTAGCGCTGAAGAAATTGACAGCATCATCGAACAAATCGGTTCCAATCACCAGATCTACTGGGTCAACACCCGGGTTCCTGGCAAAGATTGGCAAGATGACAACAACCAGTTAATCGCGGCAGCCGCCAAAAAGTACAGCAACGTCCACCTGGTCGACTGGCTGTACGTCGCTCAAGATAACGACAACTGGTTCGTCAAAGACAATCTACATCCAAATAGCCTCGGTGAACGTGAATACACCGCTACGGTCGGTCAGACGATGGCCAAGACTGCGGAACCTTAACCCGTTTTCCATTCTTAATTAAGGTTAAGTGTTCGTCATGATTCACGTCATCGTTCCGGACGATTGCTATCCACTTACACCAGCAAAATCCCAGTACGCTAACGATTCTCATCAGCGTACTGGGATTTTGATTTTGAGGACTGTCCAGCAGTCATCTGAGCACTACTTATCTCGTTAATAAGCGATGCGCGTTATCGTAAAAAATTTGTTGTTTCTGTTCATTGGTAATGAGATCAGTTGTTTCTAGAGCATGCCCCAACTGACTTGAACCAGCTAACGGCGTGTATGGAATGTCACTGCCATATAGTAGGTGATCGGGTTGGGCCAGACTCATTAACGTTGGCAACTGACGCGGTAAGACTGCCCCAGCGACGTCATAATAAACATGGTGCATTACGTCGTAAACGTCAACTTGATAAACCTGTTTCGCATATTGTGCGATTCGATCATCAACAATTCCTAGAAATGCCCCAGCATGCGGTATAATCACTTTAATATTCGGATACTTCTCAAAGAAATGATACTTCAGCATATTAATAAAGGTCATTGTTGTATCCATAAAGAACCCGAGTAGCGGTACTGGCAAATCAATATCGACATTTTTAGGCAAGATGGCTGGTTCATTCGGATGCAACGCAACGATTGCCTGGCGTGCATCTAACTCCTGGTAAACACGTTCCAAGACCGGCGATCCAAAGTAAAGACCACGTGAATTAGTTGGCACAGTGACACCCAAAGCGCCATCTTGATCTAATGCCTGCTGTACGGTTTTAACCGTATCTAGTTCGTACGGAATTGGCAAACTTGCCAAGTAACCTAATTGAGTGGGATACTGTTGGGTCAAACTTTTTCCTTCATCATTCGCTGCTTCAACCAAACGTAGCGTTTCTGCCTTGTCACCAAAGTTAACGTGTGGCGAAGATAATGATAGAATCGAGTAACTAATATCATTATCCGCCATAAAATCAAGGGTGATCTGGGGCGTCCACTTCGGAGTGGGCCACCCATCAGGATCACCTGGAATATGCCGTTTGAGTGCTTCAACGTAACTTGTTGGTAAATAGTGTGTATGGAAATCAATTTTTGACATTATCTGCACCTCGCTTTTAGAATAACCTTAGTCTAAGGCCAAACAGGTGGATTGAAAATGTACAATCACAGCCAAATTGACTATTTACAGGAGGTCCATGATGACAGCTGATTATCCCCTTGCCGTTCAAAAAATGTTTTCAACCGTCCCCAAACTACTCACAACAACCCCTATCTTCAAACTGACCGTTACCATGGTCGTTAAGGCAGCGAAAGTCAGTCGTGGTAGCTTTTATAGTCACTTTCAAGATATTTATGACTTTATTCACGCCTTCGAAGACGCTCTAATTAAACAAGCCACGGTCTCCCAACAAGTACTTGACCAAGGAATCCAAGCTGCATTAGTTCATCCTGACCCACGTAATGCTTACCCAACCTACTTAGAACTTACAACCAATATCAATGCCCAATTAACTAGCTTTCAGGCATTGCTTGGTCCCAATGGCGATCCACAGTTTCTTGATCAGTTTCAAGCCGGTCTTATCGATAACCTGCTAGCTACCACTGAACAGGCACCATTAAATCATCAATATTTTCAATCAATTCCCGCTGATTATGCAATGCCAATCTACTTCAGTGGTGTGCTGGCAATCATTCGGCACTGGCTGACTAAGGACCATCCTGAAACACCGGAAGTCGTCGCCAACATTATTGTTCAGAGTCGTTACACTGCGGCTTACAATTTGTTTTCTGATCGCCCACTTGAATAGGTTTCTTCAACTAAACGACTAAAACAAGCGACTCGTAATTTTAATGCGAGTCGCTTGTCTTTTATCTATGTCAGCAGCTGCGATAATCTAAATATTGTTCAGATTATCGCAGTTCAATACCACATGTGTCTTGTCTACAACGCCGGTATCCCCCGACTCGTATCGTCACCACTAAACAGTCAATTTCGGATTCATCTGCTCGATGTTAACACACTAGTTTGCCAGCGTCATAAAACATCAATTGTCATGGTCACGTCTCATTAGTCAGTCAGTTCCGGGTACGTCTGCCCAAAATCAACAGCCGCTCCCCGTAAATTAGCCGCATCCGTATACTGGCACGCAACGACCTTAGGTTTAATGGAAGCAATCTTAACCGTTGCCCGCAATTTTTCGATTTCAGCATCAATCGCTGGCAATAAATGCGGATTATTCGAGACCGCCCCGCCCATGACGATTAACTCTGGGTCAAAACTATACTACAAATTATAGATTGCCCGGGCTAACGCTTTGATCATGACCTGAACTTCTGCTTGTGCAGCGGTATCACCCTGGGCGGCGAGTTCAAAGACCGCCTGCCCGTCTAATTGAGGCTGGTCCGGATGTGCAGCGTTGTAGCGGTTTGCGACAGAAACGGCAGTCCCCACCTCACTCAAAATCTGGTGGTCATTCAGTAAGGTAAACCCGAATTCGCCACCAAATAAATGGGCCCCATGCCAAATCTGATGATTAACGATGACCGACCCACCGACCCCGGTCCCAACAATTAAAAAGCAGAGACTGGCGACGTCCTTGCCCGCACCGTCTGCGAGTTCTGCTAGAGCCGCACAGTTGGCGTCGTTTTCCATACTGACTGGTAAGCCAAAGCGCCGTTGTAATTCCGGCTGAATCTCAAAATTGTGGATATAAGGGAGGGCGCTTGCGCCTTCAATCACACCCGTGGCCTTGTTGACGGCCCCGGGCGAACTGATGCCCACCCCGCCGATTTGATAATCCGCCTTCATCTGAGCGACCTGGCTGGTGAGCACTTCATAAAATTCAGCTAACGTGGTTGGCGTGGCCACCTTGGTTTTCGCCACCAATTGCTGATCCTGCCATACCGCAAACTTAATGGTCGTTCCACCAATATCAATAACACCTAATGCTCGCATCCGTTCATCATTCCTTTTCAAATAATCTTGTTATCTTAATGATAGCGCTTCACCAGTTAAATGTATATGCATTTATCACGATGCAGGCTGCTCGTTAATTTGCCATATTTATTGCGCCATAATAACTTGCACAGCAGATCGTTATCGCTAAGTCAGCATATCAGCGACATACTAATTATCAGTAATTTTATGTCGTCGCGACAACAATCGCAAGGCTAACTAATAACCGTTGTAACCTGAAAACCGTGACCCACTTAGCGTTTCACGCCAAATGGATCACGGTTATCAAAATTATTCTTTGAATTGAATCTTGACGTAATCACGATATAACGGGACGTTGGCCATTAATTCCTGATGAGTCCCGGAACCGCTGACGTGGCCGTCTTCGATGAAGTAAATCTGGTCGGCATCAACAATCGTACTCAACCGGTGGGCAATCACCAGCGTGGTACGACCCTTCATCAATTCACCCAGTGCTTGTTGCACCATCGCTTCTGACTCTGAATCCAAGCTCGCCGTCGCTTCATCCAACATCAAAATCTTGGGGTCCCGTAAGAACGCCCGCGCAATTGCCAGTCGTTGCCGTTGTCCGCCACTGACTTTAACGCCGCGTTCACCGACTTGGGTATCAAGCCCATCCGCCATCGCACTGACGAAATCTGCCGCTGAAGCCAACGTCAAGGCCCGCCAGAGTTCAGCATCAGAATAGTCACGATCCGCGCCATACGTCAGATTTTGACGAATCGTACCAGCCATAATGGCCGAATCCTGACTGACGTAGCCAATCTGTGACCGCCAGCTATTAATGCTGAGGTCCTCAATATCTTGATTGCCAATCCGAATCTGCCCGGCAGTTGGTTGATAATAACGTTCAAGTAAGCTGAAAATCGTTGACTTACCGCCACCAGAAGGCCCGGCAAACGCCACGACGGTATTGGGTTGCGCTTCAAAGCTCACGTCATGCAAGATTTGTTTATCTTCATCATAAGCAAAATCAACATGGTCCATCGCTAACGTTTCGTTGGCAACTGAATGGGTGTCACCAGTGGTCAATTGTTCTTCAGGTTCAGCGAGTAATTCTCGAATACGGGCAGTTGACCCACTCGCCTTGGCTAAGGTCGTGAAGAATTGTCCGAGCGTACCAGCGGGACCGATAATTTGGAACAAGTACATTAGAAAGGACACTAAGGTTCCCATCGTCATCGTGCCACTGGCGACGCGCGCCGATGCATACAGTAGCACGCCCACGAATAGTGCCATCATCGTCGCCGTCATGACTGGACCAGAAATCGAGTCATACACTGCTTCGCGTAACCCAATCCGATAAAGGGTTTTGATTTGACCAGCACCAGTCGTCGTTTCCACTGGTTCCGCATTCGATGATTTGACCAGTCGAATTTCACTCAACGTTTCTTCCGCCGTGCCACTAAATCCCGCGAGTGCGTCTTGCCGCTCATGCCCAATCTTGCCAGTTTGGCGCATAATCGGAAACATCACTAATAAAACGATTGGAATCGCCAAGACCATGATCACAGTCATCTTCCAGTCCATCAAAACCATGATGGCGATGGCGCCGACTAACTGCATCAAGGACGTCACCATCTGTGGGAAGGCATTGGCGAGCAAGTCCTTGATCTGCGTCGAATCGTTTACGAGCCGCGAGGTCATCTCGCCCGTCTTGACGTTATCAAAGTAGCGGACTGGTAGCCGCACTAATTTATGCCACAGTGTGCCACGTAAATTCGCCACGACATTTTCACCAAAGACACCGAGCAGTGTGCCTGATAACGCACTGATGACGGCGCTAATGAGGAACAGTGCAATCACACCGATTAGCAGTGACTGATTGACACCATGACTAAACCCGTTGATGAGTGTCTGGGCAAACTTGGGCACCATCAATTGCGCACCCGTCGCCAATAGTCCCAATCCGAGGCCTAGCCATAGTTGCCAGTAACGAGGACTGGTATGCCGAATTAATTGTAAAAACTGTTTTAAATCAAACTTCTGACCCGCCTGACGCGAGTATGCCGTTTGTGATCGTTCCATTTCACTTATGCCTCGTATTTCGATTATTTAGTTGAACCACCGTGGGCCCCGTCCCCACCCTGGATGAGGACCAAAACCATGTTGCTGGCCAAAGTGCATCAATTCCCGAATATCAATACCATCCGCGTTTGCGCGCAATTTTGCCAATAAGTGTTGCAATTGTTCACATTCTTCGTCCGTTAGATTGCCGAATAACTGGTCAGCTAAATCATTGGTACCTTGGACGCGATGTGCGGCCATTTCCTGTCCACGGGCACTCAGTTTGATAATCACGACCCGTTTGTCACGCGGACTTGGCTCACGCGTAATCAGTTCCGCGTCTTCCAACCGACTCAAGGTCGCGCTGACTGAGCTGGGCCGGATGTCTAAAATTTCGGCAATCTCAGCGTTTGTCAAGCCAGCTGGCGCATCCGCTAATACCCGCAAAATACCCATCTGGCCGCGACCACCCCGATCATTACCACGGTCACCAAAATGAAATTGTTGGGCCATTGCCATCATGAACGCCCGATTCTGAAACAATTGACCAAAACTATTGAATAAATCTCGATTATGATCTGTCATGAAATCATCCTCCTACGAATTTGAATGACATTATGTTAGCACGTTAGTTAGATTAATACAACAAAAACTAACTAATTTTCTAACATTTAGCGTAAAAAACAGCTTGGACCCTGTCATAACAAGGTTCAAGCTGTTTAAAAAAATCATAGAAATTAGTCATCACGTCTAATATTTGATTGCAAACACCCACGATAACTAAATTTAAAATTCACGTTTTAACAGAATTAGTCTCTTAACAGAATTCCGTCACTTGACTGCCATCATACCGGGTCGTCGTAATCGGTTGACTGGCCGCTTTACCAATGGCAATCGCCATGACTGGCACGTACCGTTTAGGATCAAGGCCAAACGTCGTCGCAACTTTATCTGCGGCATAGCCGGCAATCGGGTTGGTGTCATAACCGTGAGCCCGGGCAATCAGTAAGAGTTGCATCGCAGCCATACTGCTGTCAATCATCGCATCGGCTTGCAGAAATTCGGGCGTCGCGTTCTCATACATTGGTAGGAACGTCTTGAAGATTTCGTCCCGTTTTTCAGGGGTGATGCGCCCTTCTTCACAAGCCTTGTTCCAAACATCGCGATAAACCAAGTGTGACTGAGTATCGCCTAAAACGAAGATCATTGCGGAACAGGAATCAATTTGTGGATAGTTGAATTTCATCAGGACGGACTTAGCCTTCGCCTTACCTTCCGCCGTATCTGCAACTACAAAATGCCAGGATTGCAAGTTGCAAGCCGATGGGGCGCTGATGGTCTCATCGATAATCGTCTGTAATTCAGCCCGGTCAATCTTAACGGCTGGATCAAATTGGCGAACTGATTGCCGGTTAAACACAACGTCTTTAAAATCATTATTCTTAATATTAGTCGTCATTGTTGCAGTCATATTAAACACTCCTCGTTCGTTTAATCTCTGTATTTTCCAGATATTGAATCCGTTTACATTTCTATTATAACCGATTTTGTGTCTAACTTCACAATTATTTTAGCCGCCTGTCATCAACTGGTTGCTGGCTCGAAACGCACACCCGGATTTGGATAACTGCAACTCATGTCAGATTACAATCGTCAATTACGCCACGTCTACCTCTGTAATGAAAAACGTCATTAGTATCTATCCACAACTGCCACAATCCCGACGATGCCAATCGGATTAAAAAACTGCTGCACTCAGTTACGACCAATATTTATTTTCGCACTAATTACCACCCGTCATTATTCATACCAGTATTATTAAATGCTGGCTGTTCACCCTCCTAACCTACTTGGGTAATTAGACCAGTTATCCCGATTAAGTCAGCTAAAATAAACCAATGGACTATACCAATATAACACGATTGAAAAAGCGCTTACAAGGCCGTACAATAATGATTGCACTTATTAATTAATCACTTTTAGGGGGATTTTGTACATGAAGAATTACTTACAACGCATGGGCCGTTCACTGCAATTGCCCGTCGCCGTTTTACCAGCCGCCGCGCTACTGGTTGGGATTGGGAACTGGTGGGCAGCCGCCAGTAACGATATCGTCGCGCACTTCTTACAAGCTGGCGGTAACGCTGTTTTGGGGCAGTTACCACTACTGTTCGCCGTCGGATTAGCCTTAGGGATGTCCAAGGACAAGGATGGCGCTGCAGCCCTAGCCGGCCTCGTTGCCTTCGAATTACCGACCAACGTTTTGAAGCCTGAGTCAGTGGCAACGCTGCTCAATATTAAGATTGCGACCGTCAATCCAGCTTTTAATCAAATTGGAAACGTTCTCATCGGGATTCTTTCCGGTCTGATCGCGGCTGCACTGTATAATCGTTTTCACGAAACTAAGTTGCCAATGGCGTTGTCCTTCTTTAGCGGCAAACGCTTAGTCCCAATTTTAGCTGCAGTGACGATGCTGCTCGCCAGTGTCGTCTTGCTGATCGTTTGGCCACCCGTTTATGATGTACTGGTTGCCTTTGGTAAACTTATTGTTGGCTTTGGTGCAGTTGGTGCCGGACTCTACGGCTTTTTCAACCGCCTATTGATCCCAACTGGGCTACATCAAGCCCTGAACTCCGTTTTCTGGTTTGACGTCGCTGGCATTAATGATATTGGGAAATTCATCGCTCACAAAGGAGTCAAAGGGATTACCGGGATGTATCAAGGTGGCTTCTTCCCCGTCATGATGTTTGGCCTTCCAGCCGGGGCATATGCAATTTACCGCAATGCACGTCCTGAACGCAAAGTTGAAACGGCCTCATTGATGATGGCCGGGGCCTTCGCTTCCTTCTTCACCGGGGTAACGGAACCTTTGGAATTCTCATTCATGTTCGTCGCCTGGCCGCTCTACGTGTTGCACGCCGTTTTCACTGGCTTATCGCTAGGATTTGCCGCCTTCATGCACTGGACCGCTGGATTCGCCTTCTCAGCCGGGTTCGTTGATTACGTGCTCAGTCTAAGCAACCCGATTGCCAATCATCCACTGATGCTGATCCCACAAGGCTTAGTTCTAGCCGTGATTTACTACTTCGGCTTTAATTTTGCCATCAAGAAATTCCATCTGATGACACCTGGTCGCGAACCGATCACTGCCGACGATGCCGATGATTTGGCATTAGCTTCGGTCGCCACGGATGCTGATGATGACAAGTACACCCGCCAAGCCAAGCAAATTTATGCCGCATTGGGCGGTGCCGACAACTTGACGGTCATCGACAATTGTACGACGCGTTTGCGGCTCCAACTCAAAGACACAGGCACCATCAACGAAGCCGCCATCAAACACAGTGGCGCTGCCGGCATCAATAAGTTGGATGAACACAACTTACAAATTATTATCGGAACTGAAGTCCAATTCGTTGCTGACGCGCTTACTAAGCTGAAAGCCGCCAATGCACCGATTTCGACCACGTTTGCTTCAAATGAAGAAGGCCCCACAACTACTGAAATGCCGGGCATCACGAGTGGCGTGACGACTGATTTTTACAGCGTGGCGAACGGTCAATATGTCGATATTGAAGCGGTGGCAGACAAGACCTTCGCGGATAAAATGCTGGGCGATGGATTCGCCATCAATCCAAGTGACGGGACGATTTGTGCGCCCATCGATGGTACCGTTAGCACCGTCTTCCCCACCAAACACGCGATTGGTTTCAAGACCGCATCCGGCCTCGAAATTCTGCTACACATGGGAATCGACACGGTCGAATTAAACGGCGGCCCCTTCGAGATTCTCGTTCAGGCCGACCAACCCGTTCAACATGGTGAAGTCGTAGCCAAGGTTGATTTAGACGCAATTAACGCCGCTGGCAAGGACGCCACGATGATGGTCATCATTACCAATATGGCTGCCGTCAACTTGATGAAGTTCAAAATGCTCAGTAACCAAGTCAACGTTAGCGATGAAATCATGCTAGTCACTACCAAGTAAGGGACACGGTTTGGTGGCGTTTCATTCATCACATCGGATCGTTTGGTCAGCTAGACTGCCGATTGTTCGTTAATAAAATAAACGTTATGCTGGCGTCACCAATCCAAAAGCCGGTTCCACAAGGTGGTTGAAACCACTCACGGAACCGGCTTTTAATATGGAAACACTTGGGCTAATAATTTTCAGACAATTATTTTTATTCCTTCAGTGTCAATCCGCTTCAAATCAGCGTTTTAGTGCACATTTAAGACTTAGTGTAACCAGCGAATTCATGAGGTTGATTGCCAGCAATGTACACTCTGTGAATATTTACGCCTATAAATATAAATGTTACCATCAAACTAAGTTAACACTACTTGCACTGAACTGAGCAGTTGCCCTGCAATAACCGCGGTCATCGCCCCAAATGAACGCATACTGCATCAGTGCGATAAAATCGAGGAGGCCCACCATGTCCGTATACACCGGAGATTACATCTTCATCATATCCGTCATCGCCTTTTTTCTCATCGTCGGCGGCATCATCTGGTTAATCGCCCGCCGATTACATTAATCGGTGCGGTCCCGACTGATCACAAAGGCGCAGCGGTCTCGAAATCGACCTGCTGCGCCTTTTTTAGTTACCCTGCAAACATCGTCAACAACTCATCCGCCTGCAACGCTCGTTTGGCTGCCCCACGGACATCTAACTTGATCTGGCCATCTTGGACCATCACCAAACGGTCGCCGTACGCAAGCGCATCACTCATCTTGTGGGTAATCATCATGGTCGTCAGCTGATTAGCCTTCACAATTTTTTGCGTCAACGCCATCACCTCGGCGCTCGTTTGTGGGTCAAGGGCGGCGGTGTGCTCGTCTAACAGTAACAATTCAGGGTGGCTGAGCGTGGCCATCAATAAGGATAAGGCCTGTCGCTGCCCACCCGACAAGTATTTCACCTGGGTATTCAAACGCTGTTCCAAGCCCATGTTGAGGCTGGCCAATAAGTCCAAATACTGCGCTTCTTGGTCACGACGCCAATACCGACGCAGACTCAAGCTTCCGGTATGCCGAGCCGCTAACGTTAAGTTCTGGGCAACGCTCAAGTCACCCGCTGTCCCTAATTTGGGATCCTGAAAGACGCGGGCGACCCACCGTGAGCGGTACGCAACGGGCCGATTGGTTACCCGGTGCCCGGCCAGTTCGATTTCCCCGGCATCGGTGCTGAGCGTACCGGCAATCGTGTTGAGCAGTGTCGACTTACCAGCCCCATTATTGCCAATCACGGCCACGAATTCGCCGGGTTCAATCGTTAGATTCACGTCCTTTAAGACGTGCCGCTCGTTGCTGGTTCCCGGAAAGAAGACCTTTTGTAAGTGTTGTACGTTCAGAATGGCTGGTTGTGGCATATTGATCGACTCCAATCTCTTTGAGGTACCGGCGCAATTGTCGTTTGGTCCGGTATTTATTTTGTAATAGTGGCAAACAAATCACGATAACGAGAATCACTGCGGATAAAATCTTAAGGTCGTTGACTGGAAATCCTAGGCCCATCGCTAACGTCAATAGATAACGATAAACGATGGCCCCAACGACCATCCCAGTCAAACGAACCCACATCTGGCGGCCGTGTAAGAAGATTTCACCAACGAGGACTGACGCTAAGCCAATCACAATCGTTCCGATGCCCATCCCGATATCCGCATAACCGTTGCTCTGAGCAATCAGCCCACCTGATAAGGCAATCAGCCCGTTAGATAGCATGTAGCCAATAATCACCATTCGATCGGTATAAATACCATTGGCGGCACTCATTGCCGGGTTGTTCCCCGTCGCCATTAAGGACAAGCCCAACCGAGTCGCAAATAGCCAGATCAGTACGATCACGACCATTAACGTGACGCTGGCCCCGACAACAATCGTTTGCAAGTCCGGTGACCAGCTGGCTGGTAAACCCATCATCAACGTTTTTTGCGCGAGTAGCGGGATGTTCGCCTTACCCATAATGTGCATATTGATTGAATACAACCCGGTCATCGTTAAAATTCCGGCCAGTAATGACGGCATTTTCAACTTAGTATCGAGCATCCCCGTCACCCATCCGGCGGCACAGCCACTGATGAAACCAAGTAGGCTGGCAGTCACCGCTGATTGGCCGGCCAACATCGCACTAATCGTCACCGCCGCCCCGAGCGGGAAGCTACCTTCCGTCGTCAAATCTGGAATGTTCAGAATTCTGAAAGTTAAGAAGACCCCAATCACGAGTGGCGCCCATAATAATCCCTGACCAATACTTGTCGTTAACATCTTATTTCGACTCCTTTCGTGACGTGCCTAAGGTTGTTTGATACTACTTGGTTTGATGCCAATCGCGTTGGCATTTGACTTATTGACATACAGGTGTAACTTGTCTGCCGTTTGGACCGCCATCGTCTGTGGCTTCTGCTTTTTAACTAACACTTGGTAGGCCATCTTCCCAGTCTGTTCGCCTAATTCAGAGTAGTTCAGCCCATAGGTCGCCGTGCCGCCATCTTCAGCCATTTCAATCGAACCAGTCACAACTGGTAATTTGGCAGCGGTCGCTTTCTGACCAATCGTCTTCATCGCACTCGCCATCAAGTTATCCGTCGGCAAGTACAGCCCAGAAATCTTACCTGTCAAACCGGCTAAGACACTCGCGACATCATTAGTACTGGTGGCGCTGACGACCTTTAAATCAATGTGATGCTTCTTGGCATACGCCTTGGCAATCTTGACTTGTAACACGGAATTTTCTTCCGATGAGTTATACATCATCCCTAACGGCTTATTGCCAGTCGCCATATTTTTCAGCAGTTGTAATTGCTTCCCGACCGGCATCAAATCACTCGTCCCACTAACATTGGTCTGCGGTTTGGCATCACTCTTGACCAATCCGGCAGCCTTTAAATCCGTGACCGCTGTGACTAAGGTCGGTATACTGGTCGTCTTTTTTGCCAGCGCCTGAGCTGCAGGCGTCGCAATTCCCACTAACAGATCATTTTTTTGCTGAACTAACTGCTGGCTCATCGTGTTCAAGTTGCTTTGGTCGCCCTGCGCATTCAAGTAGCGATACTTGACCTTGAGCTTACTATCATGCGCCTTCAATTCCTTTTGTAATCCGGCTTTGAAGCCTTTGCGTGCCTGGTCCAATGACCCGTGTTGCACCACTTGTAAAATCCCGATTGAAACGGTCTTCTTATTAGCCGTTGCTTGTTGGCCACAACCGGCGAGCAGTAAGCCGGCACCTAAAATAACACCTGTTAAAATTGTCTTTTTCATCTTGAAATTCCCCTTAATCGTTGTGTGATTTGCCCCAATACCATCAACGTCTTGATGAACCGGACTGAAAATAAAAAAACACCAGCTAGATTCTCGGAAGAATCCACCTGGTGTTTTATCGGGCCCGATATTTTTCCAGATAGATTGTCCCTGCATCTATCTGGCGTTTAAGTCATGTTGAATAACTTTAGCTCTCGATAGATACAAACGCGTTGCGTGCGCTTGTATCCATCAAACGAATACAAACGCTATCTAAAGAAAAAGCTAAAGGCAAATTGAATATTTAGTTGAAGGTTAGTTGTTAATGACATGGTTGTCATCCTCCGTTTCAATTTATAGCTTATAGTAAACCATGGCTGTCACTTACTTGTCAAGTCTGAACTTAACTATTTATTCACTGTGGCTGAAACAGAGCAATTCTTAAGTTCAAATGCGGCCAGTTGAGAACCACTGGAAACAGTGCTAGGTTGCCGTAAACTTGCTGTTGTAGGAACGTCTCTATTCTTGATTATCCTAGTTATCCGGCGTATCAGTCAGCGTCCACTTCAAAGTCCCTTGATAGGTGTCAGCGTAGATTCCGGGCTGTACGGAAAGACCAATGCCCTTCGTACTGGACCAGTCGCTCGTCACCTTGGTGTCGGTAGTACCGGCGACTTTTTGACCTTGCTGGACCAACATGGATTGATTTGTGAGTACCGTATCGGTGGAACCATCGCGATAAATCAGATCACCTTTTAGCGTCCGACCTGTTACCGTCGTGGATGTCAGCGGTGTCGCACTCACGTATAAGTACCACTTAGACCCGGTCGAGCGGGTGTCTGCGACCGTCACGTTCATCGTGCTAGTCGGTTGATAGACGGTCGGATTGACTGGCACCGTTAAGTTACCAAATCCGAGGCTACTACTCAATTCACTAAAGGATAAGGTCCCCGCTAACTTAGTGACTTGCAGGGCCAATTCTTCTGAGGTCAAACCACTAGCACTCTTCGCATAAACGTGAACCGTGGTGCTCTCATTATCAGCTAGACCTTTGAACGTTGTGACCAGGTCCGACTCGCTAGCATAATAGGTCATTGTGTCACTGGCATTGCTAGGATTAGTCGCAACGACCCCGGCTTGTTTGACCAGCCAACTCACAACATCCGCATCACTCGTCAGGCCTTCCAAATCAGTGACCGACAAGTTAACGCTAGTCGTCGTACTCTTAATCGTCAATGGTGCGACCGTCACGTCTTTGGTAACTGATTCGGATTCACCGTAATCAGCGTCACCAGTCTGCGTGACCGTGACGGAACTGACGCCATTCAACGTATTATTGAGTTTGATTTCATACTTACCATCACTGCCGATCGTTGCCGTATAGGTCGTCCCATTGATGGTCGTGCTGACCGTATTACCAGCAATTCCACTCCCCGTCAGCTTACTGTCCGTCGAGGTCGGTGTATCCAGCGTCGTTTTCAGACTAACCTTGTTAAAAATAGCTAAACGGTAGGTTGCCGTCACACCACTAGTTGTTGTGAGCCGGAAGCCGACATACACGGGCAAATCATCTTTCAGTTTACTCATATTGACTGAAAGCGTTTTGGTTGAATTCATCGTAACTGAACTCGTCCCATAAGCCATATTTGACGGCGTGGTCGTCACTAGAGATGTACCGGAATCAGCATCCGCAGACTTGTAGAAAACGTCATAATACAGCGATTTGATCTCAGCTGAATTAGCCGTTAACGTCCCACTAAAAGTCAATGCCATACTAGTCGTTTTGGTGGAGAGCCGCCCCTCATTGGCATAGTTGGCCGTGACCTTAGTCAGCTTAGGATACGACCCAATCCCACCAGAAATGTTATAACCAACGACATTTCCCGTTTCATAAATTGTATAGTACGAGGTACTGCTCGTCGGCATCGTTGTCATCGCCGAGGTCAATCCAGTAGCCGCATGTCCAGTCACTCGTAATCCCCATAAGAGGCACAGGCCACTGACTAGCAATAAGCTTAGACTAATGATTTTTTGATAACGTCGCACGCGTGTCCCCTCCCCTTAGTGTCCGGCTGATTTGCCAGATTAATCCGAGCGCTACTAATGTGAGCACCCCGAACAATTGCTGATAGCGGCGCAGCGACTCCCCGGTTTGTGGTAACTGACCCTTCGTCAAAGTACGCTGTAATTGGCCAGCAAAGTCAGCCTCACGCGTCAATACTCGCCGTGTCTGATAAATCGTATCGCCTTGTGGAATTTGGCCCGTCGCTGTTGGCGTGGTTGGTTTAGTTCCCGCATAAAAACTAATCTGAGTCTCTGTCGTTCCCAGCGGTTACGCCGTTGCCAGCACAGCTGGTCCTAACCATAACCATACAAGTAGCCCCAATCCGATTCCCATCAATCGTCGTCTCCACATCGGTCAGTCCCCCCTTTTTCCTGAGTCTCCATGGTCACCGCTTATCAACTTGCTAATTTCTATCTTAAAAGTCCTTATTTTTGCGTTTGCCGCCGTTTTTTGAGCCAGAGCACTAGCCACAAGACCAGTAACACAATGATCAGCATGCCGAGCGCCCCAAGGCCAATCAGCCACCAAATACTGATCCCGTTATCGTCGACCGTGTCATCGTTATACGTCTTGGCCGTCGCTGCACTGATTTTGAAATCGCGGTCAAAGGTCCACTTATGGTCACTATTGGTTGCGACCATGTGCAAGTGGTAGGTCCCCGCCTGTAATTTCTGCTTATTCAACAACATTGGATAATTAAACGTCGTATTCGGGGCTAACATCACGCCCTTTTTAGTCGCTTTAACGACAGTCTTATCGCTATCCTTGGCCGTGACCACCGTCTTCATGGTGACCCGCGGAATCATGACCGCCGTTGTGTTGCGTAACGTCGCGACAATGCTACGGTGGTAGTTGACCATCCCAGCCGAAACGTCACTTAATTTTAAAACTGGTGATGGCGCAGTCCCCAAACTGTACTTGATGCCAATCACATAGGAATAGACGCTACTAACGTTGGTCGCGCCTTTGACTTCACCGGTCACTTTTTGATCAACTCGTTTGAAATACCAGCCACCAAGTAACGCCCCATTGAAATCACTCGTCGGCATCGTGGTTTTAGCACTCACGACTTTGGAACCGTTAGCCGGTACCGTGACGGTAGTTGGGCCCTGAATCTTAGTCAATTGGTCCACTCGATACCGCAGTGACGCGTCATACTTTTTCGCCGGTGTCACGTATTCGATGGCTCCCGCCGAATTGGTATAGGCGGTATGAATGCCCATTTTCACGCGAATATCACGATTAGTCGTGTTATAGATACGCGTCCGTAACGTTTGCGTTTGTCCCGACTTCATTTTTAAATCAAAAAAGGTTGCTTGCTTATCAATCTGATTATCAGGTGTTTGGGCCGATACGCTGAAACCGATATTATTGGTACTACTATTGGCCGCCTGTGCCGGAATGGCTGCTGCCAAGCCTCCGACGATAAATAAAATTGCAGCGATGCTTTGCATTAATTTTTTCATGATTTACGTCCCCCCACCGTCATTTTATGTAAAAGAGACGCCCACTGCTTGGCAATGGTCATCTCATGTGTTCGTTATTTTAATTATCTGCGGATGACGTTAATGTCCAGTTCAAAACACCTTTGTACGTGGTTGCGGAAGCCGTGTTCGCGACAACGTTCAACTTGATTGCCGTTGGGTCCAGCAAGTCAGAAGTAATCCCGGCACCGTTCTTATCTGCGGCGGTCAGGACAACTCCAGAAGTCGCACCCGTAAAGGTCGCACCAGCACTAGTTGACGCTTGGCTACCTAAGTCCAAGTCAACGGCTTGACCAGTCGCACCGTTACCAGCGGTACTACCAGAACCAGCAGTGGCACCAGTCGAAGTAACCGTTCCAGCAGGCAAGCTAAGTGTAGCGCCCTTCAAGCTGCTCAAGTTACCATCCGTCCCATCTGCGGCCGCAACACTCAGCGTCCAGCCGGCGTTGGTCCCACGTTGGTCAGAGACTTGTAACCCAACCTTGTTAGTCGTCCCCATCATCACAGTGCTAGAAGCATCAGCCGCGTAGCTTTGATTATTGATGACGTCAATTTGGTTAGAACCGAAACCTAACTTACTTGGTGCATAAATCAATGATAAGCCCGCACCAGCACTGGCACCGTTGTCCCCGTCACCAGGATTTAATGGCTTCGTTGGATCAGTTGGATCTACCGGATCAACTGGATTGGTGGTGTTGGCTGTAAACGTTGCCGTTGTATCAGTCGTCCCACTACGGTTCTCCCCATCTGCGGCGTTTGCAACAATCGGTGCCAACGCACCTAATAACATCGTACTCGTCATTAGTAGACTGCCTACTACTTTTTTCATAATGTGACATCCCCTTTGTTTGACCTAATTCATTAACTGCATTAATAATTTACCACATCTGCAAACAATTACAACCCCTTAATCTTTGCATCACTTCTCGATTAAACGTTAAAAGTCAATAGAGTCAACATTTATAGGACGTTTCATAATAATTATTAAATTTTTGTTAAGTGCACAATTTAATGTCACAAAATTTAACCGCTGTCATTATGCCAACGGATAGGCTTCAGCTAATCACCATTTTATTTATATATCGATAACTAATTACGCTTAAATAGTCATTTTATTGTTCGACCAGTAACTTATGTTCATCTGATTGATAATGGCGTATAAGTCCTGGCACGGAACTGTTTTCGTTTATTCCTCACAACTGTTAGGTCCGTGGAAACTGTCACGATTAAATATAAGAAAGTTTATACCTCGTATCGCTTGGTTAACGATAACGGGATTTATGAACAGCGCTTAAAAACGCCCCAAGCAGATTGGCTTGGGGCGTCTTAATTAGTCTTTACTTGTCCAGTAGTACTCACAATTTATCGACATGAATCATGATTAAATCGTGCCAGTTCTTAAGTTCAAAAGCGGCCAGCTGAGACCCGCTGGAAAAAGTGCGAGTTACCGTAAACTTTCTGTGGTAGATGCTTCCTACGCCGGCTTTCTCACCCATGCTTTAATACTTCGGACACTTGGCTTCACTGAACTTGTCAGATTTTTCTCTAATCGTTTGAGCTAGCAAAGTCTCAAATTATGAACGAAAGTAATTTTATCCACTAAATTCAAGACTAGGGTCCGTTGAATTTAGCGAATAATATTCAGGTAATCTTCTCAGTACTTAAATGCCATAAAGCATTACCGATTTCACTTAAACATTTGCCTGAAGGACCATTCACCTAATATTCAGTAATCAATTGCACCAATTTAGGTGGCCGTTCATCCGCCATTCGAACGGCTTCCCGACTGGAGGGGCTGGCTGACAATGCTCAGTAGCCAAATTATTCTTAGCTGGAAGTGGGTTGCTTCCAGCTTAGAATAAGACTCGTATTTGAAATTGCGCAGTGGGCTTCTGCGTGAGTTCAAATCGACGTCGGCTGCGTTCCAGCAATTGTCAGCCGGCCCCGGAAGTCGGAATAGGAGATCACCGGCTGACGAACAGTAAGCCAGACAATCGCATGATTTAGTCACGACCCATGACAAATCATCAACACCCCACTAGTTCTGACTAACTGGCTGCACATCGAAGCCCGCAGCAATCAAGGCTTGATTCACCGGTTCCGCGAGTTCGCTGTTGACGTGGAGTTCAATGATTTTAGTGGCTTGGTGGTTGACGACCATCAACGTTTGAATACTGAGGTCATTGGCTGCCAGCACCTTGCTGATTGCGAAGATGACACCGACTTGGTCGTGATGGATGACGACCCGCGTCACGATACCGGGTTCACCGTAGCCGGTAATGTTCAAAAACGCATCGAGAATATCGTTGTTAGTAATGATACCAACAACTTGGTGATCATTCATGACCGGTAAGACACCAATTTTGTGCCGGCGCATGGTCGCAATGGCGGTCTCTAACTGGGCATCCGCCGCAACGGTCTGGACCTCAGTCGTCATGATTTGATCGACGGTCGTTTTATTTAATAAGTAGTTTAATTCGTAGACCGACAAACTCGTCGCTTGCGAAGGTAACGCACGTTGGATGATACCGTGCGTAATTAACCCGACCATTTGATTGCCATCCATGACCGGTAACCGGTGAATTGAATTTTTCTTCATTAAATCTACCGCCACACTAATGGTCGTTTTAGGATTGACAACGACTAAGTGGGCAGTCATATAATCTGCAACACTCATACTTAACCCCCTAGATAAGCTTTTTGTACATCCGCATTCGCCAACAACTCCGAGCCTTTGCCGCTCAATTTGACTTGTCCACTAGCCAGGACGTAGCCGCGGTCAGCAATTTTTAGCGCCTGATTGGCATTTTGCTCAATCAGTAAAACGGTCGTACCAGCCTGATTGATTGCTTTGATAATTTCAAAAATTTCGTTAATGAAAATGGGGGCCAACCCCATTGATGGTTCATCGAGCAACATTAATTTGGGCGCTGCCATTAACGCGCGACCCATCGCTAGCATCTGCTGCTCGCCACCGGATAACGTCGCGGCATCCTGGTGTCGCCGTTTCTTCAAAATAGGGAAATAATCATAGACCCGTTGATAAGCATCCGCTAATTGTTGGCGGTCACGACGCAGAAAGGCGCCCATCTGCAGATTTTCTTGTACGGACAATCCAGGGAACACGTGGCGACCTTCGGGAACTTGTGAAATTCCTGCTCGCACGATTTTAGGCGCGGCGGTCTTTTGAATGGGTTGGTCTAAATACCGAATCGTTCCGCTAGTTGGTCGCATTAACCCCGAAATCGTGTGTAGCAACGTCGACTTACCAGCACCATTTGCACCAATCAAGGTCACGATCTCACCTTGTTTGACTTCAAAACTAACGCCCTTGACCGCCTGAATCGCACCATAGTTCACGACTAAATCTTGTACTTCAAGCATTTACATTCCTCCCAAGTAGGCCTTGATGACTGCTGGATCGTGCTGAATCTCTTCCGGCGTCCCGGTAGCCAGTAATGCGCCGTGTTCCAACACGTATAGCCGTTCGACGACGTTCATCACAAGTGACATATCGTGTTCGATCAAGACGACGGTGATGTGAAATTCCTGTTGAATCCGGCGAATCAGGCGGGTCAAATCAGCCGTCTCTTCGGGATTCATGCCCGCGGCCGGTTCATCCAAAAAGAGCAACTTTGGCTTAGTCGCCAAGGCCCGCACGATTTCAAGACGGCGTTGAATCCCATAAGGCAAGTTCTTCGCCGGTTGGTCGGCTACGGCGGTCAAATCAAACATCGCGAGTAGTTCTTGGGCGGCCACCGTCATCGCATGTTCAGTGCGGTAGTAGTGTGGCAACCGCAGAATACTGGTCGTAAAGCCCTCCCGGTAATGATTCGTCATCGCAATGCGCACGTTATCGAGCACACTCATCGCTTTGAAGACCCGGATATTTTGAAAAGTCCGCGAAATCCCAATCCGAGCAATCGCAGCCGGCTGTTTACCGGTCAACGCCACCACACCGTTATCCGTATAAAAACTGATGCTGCCGGCACTGACGCCTGTTTCACCAGTCAATAGGTTGAACAGCGTCGTTTTACCAGCCCCGTTTGGCCCGATCAGTCCAATCAATTCGTCCTGGTCAAAATGCAGTGAGACGTCCGAGACCGCGGTCAGGCCACCGAAATTTTTGACTAAGCCCTGTGCATCTAATAATCGACTACTCATGATTGATGGCCTCCTTGCTCCGCCGACGGTTAAACAAGCGGTCAAATGAGAATTCCCACGTGCCTAACAAGCCTGCTGGTTTAAAAATCATAATTAGAATCAACGCCAGTGAATAGATAATCATCCGAATCGTCCCAAAGTTCTGGAATACCGTATCTAGGGCTCCCAAGACGATGGCGGCCACAAACGTCCCGGTAATACTGCCGACACCACCAAGCACCACGATAATCAAAATCGCAATCGATGCCATGATATTGAAGTCACCAGGAGCAATCGTTTGAATGTAAGCGGCGTGTAAGGAACCGCCAATTGCCGCGGTGGCGGCGCCAAAGACGAAGGCCGCAAGCTTCCAACGGGTCGTATTGATCCCCATCGCACCAGCTGCTAACTCATCATCGCGGACCGCCATGACTGCCCGGCCACCACGACTGTGAATAAAGTTGACCGTTACGATCGTCGTTACACACATCATGACGTAGACCGTTGCCCACGAAGCCAACGGTGGAATATTGAACAGTCCAGCCGCCCCATTCGTGATTTTTAAGTTGTTGATTAAGATGCGAATGATTTCGGCGGCGCCCATCGTGGCAATTGCGAGATAATCACCGCGCAACCGCAACGTTGGAATGCCAACAATAATCGCAGCGACAATCGCGATCACCACCCCGACGACCATCGACAGGAAGAAGCCCGCTGGTGTCGCCATCGTCTGGGTCATAATCCCGGTCGCATAGGCACCAATCGCCATAAAGCCGGCGTGACCAAGTGAAAATTGACCCGCAAAGCCAATAATTAAATTAAGTCCAACTGCCAAAATCACGTTAATGCCAATCGTGACGAGCATGTTTTCAATAAACGAATTAATTAGCCCCATCAATTCAAAGCCGTCAATCGCCACGAAGCCGACGACCATCACGCCTAACCAAGCGAGATTCGCTTTCAGATTTGCTTTCATGTTGTGCCGCCTCCTATACTTTTTCCTTGGTTCGTTTGCCAAAAATCCCGGCTGGCATAACGAGCAAAATCACGATCAGGACGAAGTAGACGACCGCATCCTTGTAAGCGGACAAGCCGATTGCTTGAACGCCCGTCTCCAAAATACCAATGATGAAGCCGCCAATCGACGCACCCGGGACCGAGCCAATGCCACCAATGACTGCGGCAACAAAGGCTTTAATACCAGGTGTCATGCCCATCAGGGGGTCAATCGAATTGTAGTAAAGACCAATCAACACGCCCGCCGCACCGGCCATCGCTGACCCGAGGGCAAACGTAAACGAAATGGTATGGTTCAAATCAATCCCGACCAACTGGGCCGCTTCTGGATCAACTGACACGGCCCGCATCGCCTTGCCCATCTTGGTACGTTTGATAATCAACTCCAACAAAACCATCAGCAAGCAGGCCGTTCCTAAAATCAATAACTGAACGTTAGAGACTCGCAGTCCACCCCAATGATAGGTGACCACTTTGATGGCTTGGGGGAACGACCGCGCGCTCGCACCCACGAAATAGGACATGCCATTTTCAAGTAAGAATGAGACCCCAATCGCCGTAATCAAAGCGGTGATTCGCGGTGAATGGCGCAGCGGTCGATAAGCGAAATACTCAATGATGACACCACTCACCGCGCAGACAATCATTGCCGAGCAGAGTGCTTCTAAGAAATTAAAGTGCAGTGACCTGAGGCTGTAATAGCCCCAAAAGGCGCCCAACATATAAATATCGCCATGCGCGAAGTTAATTAATTTGATAATGCCATAGACCATCGTGTAGCCCAACGCTAGCAGCGCATAGATGCTGCCGAGCGATAAGCCGTTAATGAGTTGTTGTCCAAATGTCTGCATATGTGTTCCCCCATGCGCTTACTTAAGCTATTTAACGTTATAAACCTTGCTGACCGTGCCATTCGTCAACTGTTCGATTGAAATCGTCTTTTCAGGATTATGTTGCTTGTCGATCGTGGTCGTCCCAGTCACACCCTTAAAGTTCTTGAGTTTGGCCAAGCCATCCGCAATTTTGACGGAGTTCGCTGAACCCTCTTTTTCGATTGCGGACTTGATCATGTAAACTGAATCGTAAGCAAACGCGGAGAAGGTTGGTGCCGTGCTACCATACTTGGCTTTGTAGGCGCTCATGAACTTCGATGCGACCTTGTTCGTTGCACTCGCCTTAGTCGAGAACGGCGTCGTGTAATAAACGTTGGTGGCGTTCGACTTACCGGCGATTTGGGCCAACTTCGCACCCGCCATCCCGTCACTACCGACGATTGGAACCTTGATGCCCGCTTGACGTGCTTGTTTAACAATCAGACCAATTTCGGAATAATAGCCAGGCGCATAAATCGCATCGATTTTCTTATGTTTCAGGGAAGTCAAAACGGCGTTGAAGTCCTTATCGCCTTCCTGGAAGGTCTGGCTGCTGACAACCGTACCGCTATATTGCTTCTTGAACGCTTTGGTCAACCCCGTCCCGTAGTCACTGGAGTTATCGGTCAAAATTGCGACGCGTTTGGCCTTCAGCTGCTTGGTCACAAAATTGGCGGCAGTGGAACCTTGGAAATTATTCTGATAGCAAGCCCGGAATATGTACTTTTGAACCTTGCCACTCTTTTGCAACGTGTAGTCGGGATCGGTCGCTGAAGGACTCACGGACGGCACGGCAGCCTTAGTCATGTTCGGAATGGCCGCGGTCCCAGCGCTCGTGGTGGCTGGTCCAACGACGGCCACGACCTTATCGTTATTGACCAATTGCGCAGCCACTGATGCCGCCGTGGTGTTCGAAGTCTTATTGTCGCGAATGACCAATTGAATCTTCTTCTTGGTTCCGCCGACCTTGATACCACCCTGCTTATTGATTTGTTTGACGGCCAACTGAATTCCTTGCTTCTGTTGTTCACCATAACCGGCAGCGGAGCCTGATAGTTCCATGTTGACCCCGATCTTGATCGTCTTGCCTGGATTATTTCCTTGACTAGAATTCGACTTAGCGGTCGCACAACCTGCCAACGTCATTGCCATCGCACCCACTGCCGCAATCTGCATCGTTCGTTTTTCCCATGTTTTCATTTTCAATTCCCACTTTCTTTTTTGATTGAAACTAGTTGAAACCCCAATCCTCCTTATGTCACAAAAAGGCCTCATCCACCGTAGTGAATGAGGCCTTTTCATGGAACTGAGCCTCATTACCACAATGGGAAAGAAGGGCTCAGTTCACTTGAATTTTGAGTTTTAACTCAAGGTCAAGTGACCGGGTCCTTCTTCGTTAATAATAAGGCTAAGTTTTGAACAGCAAGGGTCGTCAACAAATTGGTTAGGTTAGATTGAATTTTCATTGTTGACGCACCTCGCTTTCAAAAAGTTTTTTTGTTTAGTTGATGTTTCTTAGGTTAATTAATTTTCGGTGATAAGTCAAGCAAATTTTTTAATTATTTTTATATTAATTAAAAATCAGCCTCGCCATGGCCGGTCTTCTTGAAGACTAAAAAAATGCGAAAAAAAAAAAGAACGGCTGACAATTATGTCACCGTTCTCTTCGAAAAATTAGGCCGTCATGGTCGTTATTTTAGTTAAGCCTTTAGGAGTTTTTCAACTTCGCTCTTGAGCTTAGCTTCGTCCATACTCATATAAGGCGCTACTTCGTCAGCCGTCTTGTCGGTATCATGACTATCCGCGTCCATAAAGTGATTCCAGATTGCATCCCGTACAGGTAACTTGGAATCGCTCCAATCAAACACGTCCGTCATCCGTTCGTCTAACATACTGTTCATTTCAACTGCTGCAGCCATACTAAAACAACTTCCTTTCTAATTTTCGGTACACCTCAATTATAGGTCATCATTTTAAAAATGGTTAAATTTTGTCTGACTTTTTTCACTTAGGCGTTCTTTTGGTAAATTGTTCGTAAGGCCGCAATGTCAGCTGACGATAAACTGCTTTTGCCTTGCGAGATTGGATACATCACCGATTCTTTAGACGTACTGTGGTCTAATCCCAGTGCGTGCCCGAGTTCATGGACCGCAACGGACTTGCTGAACGCTGACGAGTACGAGCCATTCAGACTAGCCGTCGCATTATTCCAATACTGGGTGCCACGCCAACTGATCTGTTTGGTGATGTCTGGGCCCCCATGACCAAGTTCAACACTGGTAGAACCGGCTGACATCTTCTTGTGGTACATTGAAAAAGTGACGGAATTCTGGGTGCCGCTCGCCTTGCCCGCAACTAAGTGGACAAGTCCGGTCTGGTTATAAGTGGCGACCGCTTCTTTAAAGACTAGGCGAGCCGCTTTCGGTAAGTTACTTGAAAATGTGTAATAATAAGTCTTTTTCAGGGTCGTGTTCTGCACGATTGATTCGATTGGTGTCGCGTCAGTGGTACTCGTCGATGACGAAGCCGCCACTGAACTGGATTCACTGGCACTGCTCGTACTTGTCGTGCTACTTGCTGACGAGTTATTCGTACTGTCGCCTGATGACTGAGTCGTTGTCGAGTCAGCCGTCTCACTGGTCTCATCCGCATCTAACAGATGGCTTGATAAGTCCCCAGATAAGGCTGCTGCCAAGTTCTTCTGACTAGTCTGATATAAGGCAACGGCGCGGGGCGCCAACGTATCATAGTGGCGCCAGCCAAAAATGACCAGTCCAATCAAACAAAGTGCTTTCAACCCACGAATCAGATTTTTTAGCATTATGCGCGCTCCTCTTAATATTCTAAAATGGGACGGGGACATTTATTGCTTAATTAAACCACATGTCACCACCCTTAGACACAGGTTTTAGCGAATCATTAAGAATATTTAGGAATACCGCAATCTAGTTGTAATCTTAATCCGCTTTCCTCATTAGTTGGGCTAACCAAGGTATTCGTTCATCCCTTGATGGACCGGCGTTTTTGACATGTCGGTTAATTGGCTTGCTGTTCGTCAGCCATGCACGGCTTAGTCCGACTTCCGGGGCCGGCTGAAAATCCGACTAGCACTAATGATTCTTTTAGTGAGCGGTAATAAAAAAGGCCCGAAGTTGTGCTTCGTGACCTCCAGACTGCTATTTATTTCGGAAAACATATAATTTCGAGAATAAGAAATTCCCGATAATTGCCCCAGCTTGGCCAAGAATCTTGGCAAGGACTGCCGAGCTGCCAATGACAGACATTAGCAACCATAAGATTGCGGCTTCAATCAAGTAAGTCACGATCCGCGTGGCATAAAACTTGCCCATTTCACGAAAGACGTACTTGGAATGGTGATCAAACACCTTCAGCCGGTCGACCCAAAAGGCGACTTGCACGGCGATTACCCAGGAAATCACGTTAGCGACCTGATATTCCAAACCAATTAAATGGTAGGTTGTATAGAAGGTGGCAAAATTGACCGCCACACTAATTAAGCCCCATAAAATATAGCGAATCGCTTGATTACGGGTCTCTTTCACTGGCGATAGAATTTGCTTATCCAATTCTGCCGTTGGTTCTAGGATATCCGTCACCGTTTCTTCATTCTGATTCGATTTACTCATGATTATCACACCTGGCTTTCTTCACTTAAACCCCATTATCATGAAATAATTTGTTTTAAGTTGCATCATTATCATTCAATGAGTAAAATTCAACACATCTTAATCTTATCACAGCAGTTAACTATTGGCGATGACAACTATCCAATTTCTATCAAGATAATTATCCCGCAATGTCGGGCAATCTGCCAGGAAGAACACATGCTACTCTCATCGTTAGCTGAAACTAAATGTAAGGAGCTTAACAATGCTTGCGCTACTGATTATTTTTATCATTTATCATTTCATTCACGAACAGTTCGAATTCAGTCGGATCACGCGGTTGAACTACTGGATTATTCCAGTCATCATGCTGTATCAATTTATCCGGACTTTCACGTGGTCAATCACCAACGGCATCGTGCTGGTTGGCATTCTGGTGTTTGCAACGGTCGTCGGTTATTTTCAAGCCAGTCACACGCAATTGAAAATTGAGCCGACTATCCAGCATCATTCTGCTGACGCCCAATCTACAACCGTTGTGAAAACGTCCTCACACCAAAAAGCAGCCACCGGTCAGCCAACCACGAATCGGGCCACAACGGTCAGTTCACAAGGTGGTCGGCCCTACCTGCTCGGCTGGTTATTGACGTTAGGCGCGCAGTTGGTGATCGAATGGGCCTATCTCCACGAGGAACTCTCCTGGGCAACCATCAATAATGAATTCTTGAAAGAAGTCTTCGCAGACCTCAGCTCAATTTATCGTTTTTCTGAAAGCGGCCGCCACACGAGTTGGACCCTTTGGGCATTGACCGGCGCAACCAGTTTGGCGTACACACTCTGGCTTGCGCACCGGTCAGCCGCCGTCCGTCAAGCGGTCTTCAGAACTCGTACGCATCACCGTAACTAAACGATCAAGCAATGTGCACCTAAATGTCATCTATCAGTGACTTATCAATCTCGACACCACACCCACTGTCGTTTTGAATAGCAGTCCAAGTTAAAAACAGCCTAACATCCCCTACCCGGATGTCAGGCTGTTTTATATATCACGCACGCTTTAGACGCTGAAACGGAATTTCAATCGCCATTAAGGCCGCCATCGTCCATACAAATTGGTGCCATACTACGCCAAACAAAAAGCCACTAGCCTCTCCAGCCAAGGCTGCTGATGGCGTGTGTGCGACAGTGCTGGCCGATGGTAGTGCCGTGGCGATATCTGGCCACTCCAGTGCTAAATTCAATGCGAATAACATCATAATTAAGCCAAACAAGGTCCACCCTTCGCGCTTGGTCGTCGCCCACTCACCAAAGTGCGGATAATTCAGTAATAGCGTAAAGGTCATGACGATTAGCGCAACTGAGATTAACTCGCTAAATGAACTATCGATTTGTAAAAAATGTAAACAGTAACTCACAACCAACAAACCCAGATTAATTCCATACCCCACTGACAACAGTTTTTGTTGCCACCGACTCGTAGTCGTTTGTACTTCATAATGTTTTAACATACTCAAATCTTCCTTCAATAAATAATCGAGTGACAAATCGTAGACCGTACTAATCTGAACTAACATGCCAATATCCGGATATGAACGGTCATTTTCCCAGCTGGAAATCGTCTGTCGTGCCACGTGTAATTCTTCAGCAACCGCTGCTTGCGTTAAGTGCTTCTGTTGCCGAACAAACTTAAAATTCTCGCCAAAACTCATCCCCGTACCTCCCATGTTGATATCGTACCAGTCACCCGTCAAAAGACAAGCTAAGCTTCTTAGCATCCTGATAAAGCCGGGCTTTATGACCAGTCACGTTTAAATTAATATCGGCCGTAACTGCCCGACTTGAAGAGGTGAATCGCCACTTAACAAACGGACCATAGCGTTTCCATAGCGGATTTTTCAATCTCGTCTTCCGCTAAAATTTTTCTATGGCCGAATATGGCACTAAATCGGGGCCAAATTGTGAACCGTTTTCATCGCCAATCAGTCGGCCTTTGATGACGTTAAAATAATAGTTAACTGTTGTTGCCATTCGAATTAAAACGGTTTGATATTTTTGTAGGTGCACCTAAAAAAGTATTTCCATTTACTTTTATTTATTGTACAATGACAACGGCTCAAAGATTTATACAAATAGAAAGGTGGTCTTTTAATTGAGCGAAAAGACGAACACCCCAAACCGGAAGCATAAACTGATTGAATATGCGAACGGCCCCTCACTAGAGGAAATCAACGGGACAATCGAGGTTCCTAAGAATCTGAGTTTCTGGAAAACCTTGTTTGCCTACTCTGGTCCTGGTGCCTTAGTCGCAGTTGGTTATATGGATCCCGGTAATTGGTCCACTTCAATCACTGGTGGTCAAAACTACCAATACATGTTGATGTCTGTCATCTTGATTTCAAGTTTGATTGCGATGTTGCTTCAATACATGGCAGCTAAACTTGGTATCGTGAGTCAGATGGACCTGGCCCAAGCCATTCGTGCCCGGACGAGTCGGTCACTCGGAATCGTTTTGTGGATCTTAACTGAATTAGCGATTATGGCAACTGATATTGCGGAAGTTATCGGTGCCGCCATCGCCCTGTATTTATTATTCAATATTCCATTAGTTATCGCGGTATTTATTACCGTCTTAGACGTTTTAGTTTTGCTATTATTGACCAAAATCGGTTTCCGAAAGATCGAAGCCATCGTTGTTTGCTTGATTCTCGTCATTTTATTCGTTTTCGTCTATCAAGTCGCTTTATCCAACCCAGACTGGGGCGGTGTCATCAAGGGCTTAGTTCCAACTGCTGACACCTTCTCGACTGGCCGGACGGTTAACGGGATGACGCCACTATCTGGTGCTCTTGGGATTATCGGGGCGACCGTTATGCCGCATAACCTGTACTTGCACTCTGCCATTTCACAAACGCGGAAGATTGATCACAATGATGAAGAAGATGTTGCTCGGACGGTTAAGTTTGCCGCTTGGGATTCCAACATTCAATTATCCTTCGCTTTCATCGTTAACTCACTCCTACTAATCATGGGGGTTGCCGTTTTCAAGAGTGGTGCCGTTAAGGATCCTTCATTCTTCGGGCTTTACGAAGCGCTATCGAACACTTCAATGCTCAGCAATGGGATTTTGATTAGTGTCGCTAAATCCGGTGCTTTATCAGCCTTGTTCGCAATCGCGTTACTTGCTTCTGGTCAAAACTCCACGATTACTGGGACGTTGACTGGGCAAGTGATTATGGAAGGTTTCGTTCACATGCGGATGCCACTCTGGTTACGGCGGTTAGTTACTCGGTTGATTTCTGTGATTCCAGTGCTGATTTGCGTGCTGTTGACTAGCGGCAAGAGTGCAATTGATGAACATACCACGCTGAATAATCTGATGAATAATTCGCAAGTGTTCCTGGCCTTTGCCTTACCATTCTCCATGCTGCCATTACTCATGATGACCGACAGTGCGGCTGAAATGGGCAAACGTTTCAAGAACTCGCTCTGGATCAAAGGATTTGGCTGGTTATCAGTTATCGGTTTAACCTTCTTGAACCTATTAGGGTTACCGGATTCAATTCTGGGCTTCTTCGGTGACAATCCATCTGCCGGCGAACAAACCTTCTCTAAGATTTTAGCTTACGTCTTAATCGTTGCCATCTTAGCGCTACTTGCATGGACGATCTTCGACTTACAACGCGGCAACAAGCGTTACGTCGCACAACAACTCGCCGCAGCGGCTAAGGAGGCTGACAAATAATGGCAACCAAATTCAAACGAATCTTAGTCGGTGTCGATGATTCGGCTGACGCCCTACTCGCCTTCGACTATGCGATTCATCAGGCTAAACAAGATGATGCTGAACTAGTCATCATTTCGATTCTGGAAAACGACGAAATGAACGTCTACCAAGCCTTAAGCAAAGATTACGTGCACGGCGAACGCAAGGAATTAGAGCAACACATCTTAAAATACCAGCAACAAGCTCAAGAAGCTGGTGTGACCAAGGTTCGCTCAATGATTGCGGAAGGTGAACCTGGTGAGACGATCGTTAAGGAAGTCATTCCACACGTTCAACCTGATTTACTCATCATTGGTTCATTAGCGAAGAAGGGTATTGCCAAGCACTTTGGGAGCCAAGCCGCTTACATGGCCAAATACGCCCCCGTTTCGGTACTGGTCATTCGTTAATCCAACCAGTGTTGCTAATTCAGAACATTGAATCAGTTCTTTAAAAATACAGCATTATTTGCTGACAAAAGCGGCGACTCACATCTGTGTGGGTCGCTTTTATTTTACAGATTTAATTTTTAGGATGACATAACTTTATTTGACTATTCACCTTAACCTACTATAATAGATGGTGAAGGGGGTATTTGATCATGACACCTAACGAGACCTACGAAGATTTAGAACAATTGCATCTATTACCAGCAGCCCAATTTACTTGGCGGCCCTTCACTTCTACCACCATCTTTGTTGACAGTCCGCACGACCGGCGCGTTTATCGGCTGAACTTAGCGGACGCGACCGTCGACATTTTTCAAGCAGACCCTAGTTCAGAACTCTCTGAACACTTCGAGCCCCTTAAAACGATTCAACTAACACCACAACAAATGAGTCAACTCAAGCCATCACAACCAGTTGCCTCATAATAATTGTCATTAGCACGCAAATAAGCGTTTCAGGAATGAACCTACCATTCTTGAAACGCTTATTTGAATCGATTCGATTGTGGTGTTGCTTGTCCGTTGCAGCTGGCAAAACGGCCCATCACCTGCAGTTGGTGGTGCCGCTGGCCATTAGCGATTGCTGCCGGATGTCAGCACTTAACTACACTTCTTCATCCGATACTGGCGCGCGCCGGCGGTCATGGTGAATCAGCCATAGTAAGCCCACTAATAAAATGACAATGCCAATCACGAGCGCGGCGTTTTTAAAATGAGCCTTGATTAATTCATCGCCACCCCAGGCATAAATAATGGCGGTCGGCATACTCCCTACTAGCGTCGCCCACGCCAATTGTCGTCGTGTCACCGCTGTTTCGACAGCAGCCAAGCTCACCAATGAAGTCGGAATAAACGGCACGGTGTAGCCAATAATGACGCCGAGTAGCGGATGCCGCATGTTACCGATCGCGGTCACGAGTTTTGACGATTTTTGCGTCCGATGAGCAGTCACCCGGCCGAAGAATCGCTGTGCAATCAAATTTCCCAGCGTAATCCCAATAATATTCAGGACAGCACCGAGTCCTTTGCCAAAACAAATTCCGGCGACGACACTGATCGTCGCAACGGGTGCGCCCGGAATAATTGAAAAACAAATCAATAAGGGTACCACTAACCCAATGTCTACGGCGCGATGTCGCCGCACTTGTGCGACTAGCGCATCTTGGTTGAAGACCCGGTGTTGAACGAGCTCCCAGGTACCATGATAGCGATAGACTAATAGCCCAATCAGTAGCAGTGCCAGTAGCGCAGCGCCGACGATCAGTTGCCGTTTCGTTAATTTAACTTTCACATTATCCTCCGCTAATCGTGATGGGGCTCATGCTTGATTTCATGCGCCACGTGCCCAATCATGGCATCCACCATTTCTAAAATATGGGGGTCATCTAAGCAATAGTAAACGTGCTTGCCGCGCTTAGTCTTAGACACCAATTGATACTGAAATAAAATCGCTAATTGGTGAGAAACTTGTGGTTGCGGCAGTTGCACGTGACTCACGATGGCCGTCACATCCGCTTCGTGCCGTTCTAAAAAGCGCAATATTTTGATCCGATTCACATTGCCGAGTACCTTATAGATTTTAGCGGCTTCGGCTAATAGTTGATCGCTAACTTCCATCCATGGGCCTCCGTTCCCAGTTATCACCACAGTGCTAACAAGTGACTGATTAGGCCACTATCCCAGAAAACGTAGCAGCCAATCAACACATAACAAATCTTCATTAACCGTTCACCGTGTGCCGTGATCACTCGTTGAACGACTGGCAATGTCGCCAATTGTTTAATAATAATCACTACTAGCACCGTTAACACGCCAATAAATACCAACGTCATCAAGAAATGCGCCATGCTCTCGCCAACGAGGACCGGCAAGAAAATCGATAAATTACAGCCCGCACATACCGCCAAATACGTCACCAGCACGTTCAACACTGGTGATCGACCAGAACGGTCCGCTTGCGCGTCATCATCGTCATGAAACGCCAGCCAGATTGGCAAAATTCCTAACACACCGAGTAACCATTCCGGCAAGAACAACGTTAACGTCCGACCGATAAAGAAACTCGCTGTCAGTAAAATCATATTTCCCAGGAAATAACCCCAAATAACCTGTGATAACCGGTACTTTTTGAGTAAGAACACCAACATAAAGAAGAAGTCCAAATTAACGCTCAAAAAGGTTATCGCTAAAATCCCATAGTGCATCCCATCACCCACTCTTTTATCGTTGCCTTTATTATATGTCAAATTCGACATATGTAAAGTAAAAGCTGCATCCAATTGAAAAGTGAATCGTTACTAGTCAGTCCACAATCAGATAGCCGCACCACGCAAAAAACGCCCACCAGCGCGGATAAGCATGTGCTTAACCCGCAATGGCGGACGTCTTCTGGTTGACTGCTGAATAGCAGATCAATATTGATTTCGATAGTTACTTTTAAATCATGAACTAATTAAGTGACGTACTGGCGGTTTTTCTTGAACTGATTTGACAGCTCATACCAGCAATCACACGATTCTGACACGTTAGCATCGCTTCATATCGCCACCAAGCTTGTCACGTTCTTGCCCAGTCAGCGTTAAGCACTAATCTGCAGCTAACGCATCAATTGGATTCAAGCGAGCAGCGCGCCATGCTGGTAGAATTGCCGCTAATAGCGCGATTACTAGGGCGATGATAAAGGTCGAAACAACATTGCTGAGATGAATTTCTATCATATTGTAACTGGCGATTTGGTAGAGGACTTTATTCAGCGCAGCCCCGACACCATAGGCAATTCCCGTGGCGAGCAGCGCACTGATGACCCCAATAATGAGCGATTCACTCGTGAATAAGCGGCGAATATCGCCCCGACTTTCGCCGAGTGCACGTAAAATTCCAATTTCCTTTTTACGGGCACTAACGGACATGAACATCGTCACGATAATCATCAACGCTGAAACAAGTAATGAGATACCCGCAATCGCGGCCAAAATGGTCGTCGCTAAGTTGACATACGTGTTGACGGTGTCTAGCATGCTGGCAATACTCGTGGCCCGATAAGTTCGCTTACCGCCAGTTTTGAGCTTGTTGATTTGCTTCGTGACCGCGTCATTGTGATTTCGAGAATCGACTTTAACCGCGACAGAAGTCGGTTTCGTGCTCAAATCTTTCGACGAACGCATCGCCTTCATGGTAGCGTACGAAACCGCATTGACCGCACCACCAGTCGTGCTTTCAGTGATCCCCGCAACGGTTAACTGTTGCTTGACGGTTACTGACTTACCACTGGCATTGGTCGTCTGGAAGGAGACGGTCACTTTCTTACCAACTAAGTCCTTCCAATTCTTAGACGACCACTTCTTGGCAACCGTGTCTTTATCAACGACAATTTCATTCTTACCAGCCGTATGACCCGCTTTAATAATGGATTTCCGGTTGGAAGCCGTCCAAGTTGTCAGCGTGGATGCCGTATAGTCTTTTGATCCAATTGACAGTGTCGCGTTGCTTGCACTAATAATCGGTTGAACCGTCTGAACGTGTTTAACCTTCTTCAGCTGTGCCAATTGTGTGCTACTAAAGGTCGGTTGACTAGTGGTCGTCGAACTGACCCCCATTGCGGCGGCCTGCTGATTATTAGCTTGGGCGCCGCCACCACGTTGGTTTTGGCTCGTCTTCTGATACCGACTGACCGTCACGACCCGCGGATTGACCATATCATTGATTTCTTGGTTGATATAGCCTTTGAGCCCGTTGCCTAGGCCGTTGAATAGCATCACCGCAAATAGCCCAATGGCCGTCCCAATAATAATGATTAGGTTCCAAGTCCAGGTGTAGCGTAAGTGCTTAAACGCCGTACTCATCGGTACGTACCATGGCAACTTGCGCGCAGGAATTTGTTGCCGATTTTCGTCAACTGGATAGGCGGCTTTGATCCGGTCATCCGATGTAATCTGGCCATCCGCTAATCGAACGATGCGCGTCCCGGCGTTGGCAACATCCTCAGAGTGGGTCACGCAAATCACTAACCGGCCCTCTTCTGCAATTTGGTCCAACAATTTCAGCACATCCGCCGTATTTTCAGAATCCAGCGCCCCAGTCGGTTCATCCGCAATAATGATTTGCGGGTCACTAGCGAGTGCCCGGGCAATTGCGACCCGTTGTTTCTGCCCACCAGACAACTGGTTCGGATACTTCTTGATTTGATCAGTCAATCCGACCTTCGCCAACAATTCCTTGGCCCGTTGTTCACGTGCAGCACGATTGAGCTTGGTCATATCCAATGAAATCAAAACGTTATCTAAAACCGACAAGTGATTGATCAAATTATAGGACTGATAAATATAGCCGATGGTTTCTCGGCGATACTGGTCCATTTGTTTTTCTTGGTGATGATCCAACGCGGTCCCTTGAAGCAAGACTTGGCCTTCAAATTGCCGGTCCAGCCCACCGATGATGTTCATCAGCGTTGACTTCCCGCCACCAGATTCACCTAAAATTGCCACGAACTCGCCACGTTCGAAAGTTAAATTAATCCCATTCAAAACTGGGAAGGCTTGTTTACCTAAATAATAGGCTTTGTGAATATCCTTTAATTCTAAGTAACTCACGCTAATTCACCCTACCTTACTTCACTGTCATGTGCACCAACAGTCTTGTGATGTAACAAGACTTAAACTGTGACTATTGGTCATTAAGTTTACCAGAGATTACGCTTTGGCAACACCCTAACGCGTCAATTTAATTGGAACTTAGCATAGCACGTTAGTTAGTTTATTGCAACGAAATCTAACTAAAATACTAACAATCTTTATAATTCGAGACGTGTAAGCACCATCAACTAGTTATGCGAGTGTGATTCCCCCTAGTCAGTCACATGCCCCGTTCCGATAGCTAGCAATCAGACGTTTAGTCCGCCTACTACTTAACTAGCTTGTGTACAAAAGGGCAGTTCTGAAGCGAACTCTCGTTTTTCAGAACTGCCCTCGTCGACATGGTGCTATTTAAATCACTGTGGCATTGTTAATCTACGCTAGGCGTGACGCTTCCGCCACCATACGGCTAAGCCACCAGTAATCATCAATAAGAGACTCCCTGCGACCGCCAACCAACGTTGAATCGCTTCACCGGTTTGTGGTAACCAGCTACCATGATGGGGCTTCGTGGTCGAATGTGCGCCATTAGTCGCAGTATTCGTTTCAGGTAAGGTCGTCCCATTGGTGCTGGCCGTTGACGTGCCATCTCCACCTTTGCCAGGTTTAGCCGGCGTATTGGCGTTACCATCGGGTTTAGCGGCATTTGACTTGTTGTCATCTGGCTTAACATTGCCGCTACCACCTGGTTTTGTGGTACTTGGCCCATTTTCATCTGGTTTAACTACAGTATTACCGTTACCATTTGGTTTAGTGGTGCTTGAACCATTTTCGTCCGGTTTAACTGCAACATTATCGTTGCCATCTGGTTTCTCGGTACTTGAACCATTTTCATCTGGTTTAACTACAGTATTACCGTTGCCATCTGGTTTCTCAGTACTTGAACTATTTTCATCCGGTTTAACTGCAACATTACCGTTGCCATCCGGTTTAGTGGTGCTTGAACCATTTTCGTCCGGTTTAACTACAGTATTGCCGTTACCATCTGGTTTGTCTGTACTTGACTCATTGCCATCCGGTTTAACCACGGTATTGCCGTTACCATCTGGTTTGGTCGTACTTGACCCGTTTTCATCCGGTTTAGCTGGCGTCGTTAACGGATTATCGTTGTCAAGGTCGACTAAGACTTCCGTGCCATCGGCGGTTGCCGCCATCGCTTGGCTTAACATGATCGTCTTGGCTGCTTTGGCCTTGCTTGGCACTAACTTGATCGTTACCAGATTCGTCACGGGTTGACTCGCACTGACGGTCAAACGTAATTGTCCGTTAGCCACCGTTCGGCGTAAAATTTTGACACCCGTTGGGACCTGAACGTCCGCAACGTCACGGCCAGCGAGGTCGAATTGCAAATCAAACGCGGTGAGTTGCCGCTTCTGAGCATTCGTCACTTGCACTTGTGCTTCGTGGTCATTGCGACTTAACTTCAGCGTTTCAACCGCGCGGTGTTTCTTAGTCAGCTCCGTTTGCTTGAGGAAGGCTGACGTGTCAAAGACCTGACTGTCGAACATTTGTGGGGCTTGTGGTACTTGCAAGGCGTTTAAAATCAGCGCACTCACATCCGCGTTGCTACCGCCGTGTAGTCGGCGACCGCTATCCACCGTTTCGCCACCAAGGGCCATGAAGATGCTGCGGTTATATTCATCCCAGCCGCCATGGTTGGTCCCGGCGCCACCGTGGTCCGCGTTAGCAATCACTAACGTATCATGGATGTGCCCGGTTGCTTCTAGCTTGTCCATGACGCGCTTGAATAAGCCGTCATATTGCGCGTACTTATCCCAATAATTATCGTTATACCAGCCACGACTATGGCCCTGACCATCCATGTAATCACTTTGCATGTACACTAGACCGGTGTTCTTAAACTCAGATGAGCCGATGTAGTTGGCGACATCGTCAAAGGATTTCAACGAAGCGGACTGCTTGGTCATCACAGCTGCATCTGGTTCAACAATACTGTTCACGATTGGGCCCCACTCTGAAAAGGCCGCGGCGCCACGAGTTGGGTTCTCAGCTTGAAGCATCTTGAAGACGGACGGGAACAACGCTTGTGGTTTATCAAAATCGGCAAAGTATTCTTGTCCCATTGACCCGTTAGTGCCTTGGTATTCCTTAGGTAACGTGTTCCATGGCCGTCCATGCAGCATAGAAATGTAGTTTTGAGCTGAAATTGCTGGCGAAACTGCCCGCGCAGACGTGCTCATCGCAAACTGTTTATTGAATAAATCCATCGTGTACGTGTTGCGACGCTTCTTCATAATGACCGGGTCAGTCGTCCATGCGGGTGTTTTAGTCCCTTGCGCATAGTACATCCCCTTTGGATCCCAGGGGTTACCACCACCGTCCGTCGTCAAAACGACCACGTGTTTATACGGCTTGATTTCAGCCTGATTAGCGGCAGCGACTTGGTCAGTTGCGGAAGCTAAGGCCACGTCACCGACCCCAATAATACCGTCATCATTGTAATCAAGGGCGTATTTTCCTTGAATTTCAACGGATTGAGCGGGTCCTAATTGAACCGTCGTGTTTTTGGTGTTTTGTTCCAATTGAATTTGCGTCTCACCCGCCGTTTTGGCTTTTAGATTAAGATGTGCCAGTCGAGTCTGGGCGTATTTCTTGAAATCAGCCGTCGACAAATTAGCGGTCGTCGTCACGCGGACCCGTCCCGGCTGAACGAGTTGTACCTGCGTCTGATTGCCTTGCAATAGTCGTTCAGCACCGACATAATCGAACTTGTTGGCATCATAAACCACATCGATGGTCAACGGTTGCGCTGGCGTTGCCTTTAGTTGCCGGGCGTGTACATTCAGCCCATAAGTATGGCCTGCTGCAATGCGCTTCGCTCCTACCAAACGCGTCGCTACAGACTGTTCAACGGGCGCTACTGCATGCTTGCCCTGTTGCGCTTGATCGTTCAATTGGCTGACTTGTTCAGGAGTGAGTACTTGGTCATACAATCGGGCCTGCTTGATTTGCCCCGTCATCATCGACTGCACGTGTGAGCCAGGTGCGGCATCGCCACCTAGGACGAAATCCTTGGTATTTTGTGCCAGCTTCAAATCACCCGGCATGGCCACTTGTTGCACCAATTTGCCATCAAGATACAGACTCGCCGTCTTATTTTTATCAATCACACCGACCGCATGCACCCACTGGCCCTTATGCAGCAGCCCTTTAGGCGTTTTGTAGCCGGCACCATCATGGGCATAGAAAACCACTTGATTATTTTCAACGCCGAGGCCGAGGCCACCACCTTGTTGGCTCGAGAAAATCTCATGTTCGTGACCGGCATCAGCGGCTGGGTCATATTTGAAGTAGGCTTCAACCGCCATACCACTCTGGATCTGACGGAATTGGTCATCCGTGAAAGTGGTGTAAAACGCGGATTTGCCATCAAAATTCAAGACTTGATCATCAAATTCTGGCGTCTTGGTCACTGACGGTTGGCCCACCAATTGCCATTGCGTCTTACCAGCATGGTCTACCAGTTGCCGATTTTGCACTCCTAAATCGACGATCGGGGTTGGCACCGTAACGTTCGCAGCCGGAACAGCGACTTGCTCACTTGGCGTATCCACGGGGGTCACAGCGGCAATCGCTGGACTCACCGTGGTCGTTAAAATTGCAGTACATACGAATAAGGTCGTTAAAACACGCGGCTTCATTACTAAATTATCACTCCACATTTTTTATAGTAAAACTAACTGCAATATTAAGCATAGTTAACTAATGTAAAGTGTTTAGACAGAGGTTTGTAAAGAAACGATATTATTTGTGTGTAGACGCAACTAAAATCCGAAACTTCAGTGGACCGTCATGCAAAATAGCTCGTGATACCTTTCGATACAACTAAAAAATCGTTTCAAAAATGCTGTCTGGATTCTTGAAACGATTTTTTCAGTTTTATCAGTTGGCAGGTTTGCCCGACAATTGAGCCATGCCTAATCAGGTTATTATTGAGCGACTTCCTGGTAACCATTAGCGATCAATTGGTTGCGGAACCAAGTTTCAAACATAAACCCATACCAAATGTCGCCTAGTAGATTAATTGATAATGCGATCTGTTCAGTGAAGAATAACTGAACAACCATGTTTAGTAAGACCATTCCTAAGAACGGCACGGCCGTTTTCAGCGCGATAAATGGCGTCCGACAACGAACACTGAACAGCGCATAGAACCAAGTGAACAATAGTGCCCACACGTTAAACCGGGCGTACACTTTTTTGGTACTCGTCTCACCATTGATCGTTTTTGTGAACGTCATATCGTGTTTGACGCGGCGATTAAATCCAAACCACTCGGATGGTGCAAAATTCATGAAATTCCTCCTCGTTTTGTCACAACTGTCCCTTCTATTATAGAAGTTAACGAAGACGCTCGCTACTGATTGTCACGCTGGGGGCCAAAAAACTTTTGGACGACTGCCTGATACCCGTACTCGTCGTTCAGTTGTTTCAGCAATTTTTCATCATGCGTGCTCGTATAGCCAGTATGCCGCAGATGTTCATACAATTTCATATAAGGTAAGTCTTGTTTTCGCGCAAGCGCCAACTCCTGTTCAATGTCATAAGTCACTTTGCGAAATTCCGCACTGATTTGTCCCGCATCCGTGACCGTCAACAGTGCATAGTTCGCCCGCTGATCCGCCATGAACTTCGCGTACGGACTGTACGGTTGTCCAGTGGCGCCCGGATTGATGATCAATTGCCCCCGCTGACTCACGCGCATGACTTGTTGATGCGTATGCCCATAAACGGCAACGTCTGCATCCCCCGCTAAATGATCAAAACTAGTCTGTTCACCAGCTGGATAGAGGTCGTGGCCCGTCGAACGTTCTGGCTGATTATGCGCTAATTGGAACGTCAAACCGTTTAGCGTTAACTGAGTCGCAATCGGTCGCTGAATCAATTCTTCATACTGCGCCGACTGTAAATGGGTGACCAGGTATTCCGTCAGCCGCGCAAAATAAATCGTTGACGGTTCTTCTAAACGGCCGGTGCCCGTCATGATCGCGTTAATCCCCTGTTCCCAGTTGCCCTGTAGCCAGACGGATGGTGCAACGTCCGCTAACGTTTGATAAAGCTGTTGGGCTCCCGGGCCAGGCAAAAATAAGTCACCCAAAAACCAATAATCTGTGGCTCCCTGCTGCCGGGCATCCGCTAGCACCGCCTGTAACGCCGTCAAATTTCCGTGAATATCTGCCAAAACTGCAATTCGATGTAACACTACTCGTCACTCCCTCACCAATCGTTACTTCTAGTATACGCCGAGTGCAGACTAAAGTCGTTGCTGTAAAGCGACCTTATTAATCTAGCGGGATAAGTGCTAATGTTCGCATTAGTAAGCGCTTACTTGTATGCTAAAAGTAACAATTATAACGAGTGCACGTTTGCGTTGCAATGATGAACAGACGACAGGTCAACCAGTCATAGCTGGCGTCTAGTCAGTCACCGATGCCACGAACGATTGACAGCCATCTGCAGCTACCAGCGTCAGCTTTTTTAGACTGAACACGATGTCAGTCTAAAAAAGCACAATCGGCCCATTGCCGAGCAATCGGTCGTAAGCAGCTGCTTTACGTGCACGACTCGATTTAATATCCGACTAAACCTTGGGGGAGGCTTTCAACATGCAACAATTGACACCCTTAGTACATGATTTTAACTTGGACGGCTACTGGTCTGCCGTCATTGATGAGGGAACGCCTGGGCTGGCCCGTGTGAATCAGCCACTGACGCAATTACTTGGAACTTGGTTGGCAGCGCACGTGACGATTCTCTGCGACACGGCTTCGTTTCTACTGATCATTCACGACCACCATCAAAAACTTGCGATTCCTGGCCGCATTTCACCAGGCACCAGTCAGCCGTATGACATCAAGCTTGATGGTTGGCCCGTCAACAATAGTGCGGCCTTGATGGCAATCGTTCAGAAGTATTTATAGTCAAACGGCCGATTATCGATAATCGAATCCATCATTAAAATCGTGTTCGTCCCAGTCTGAATTGGACTGGGATTTTTTGCGTCATTTGCAGCCCAGTCTGAGTGACGAAATCGACAATAATCATGAAAGCGATTCATGTCCTATGTTAAACTAGAGTTAGTCAAAACTGGGGGGCACTTGCGTTGCAAATTAATAAACAACAAGTCGGTCACCGGATTCACGAACTCCGGATAACCGCGAATTTAAGTATGGCTGAACTAGCATCTGCCGTTGGTTTAGCCGGAAAAAGTACCATCAATGATTGGGAGAAAGGACGTACGCTGGCAAACGCTGAACGGATGGAAAAGTTGGCTGTCTTCTTTAAGGTACCGGTTAACTACATTCGCTATGGCAGTCTGACCGATTACGTCACGACGGTCTTCAAAGAAACGGGACTCAACCACTCTGAATTCAACGTCTTATTGTGGGAATTCGTCGATCTAACGACTACCAATCCCGACGTTTTATCCAGTGATGTGTTCACACCAACCGCGCACTCTGAACAGGACCAGTTGCAACAGACGAAAATTGCCACCGCCCTGATTACACCGACCATCAACTACGCGATTAACCAAATCGTTCCGGCTGTCGTACGCCATTTTGAATCTGACAGTTCGACCTATCCGGAACCAGACGAAGTCATTCAAGCCGGCTGTTACGTCTATCGCCATCGCATTCAAATCGTGCGGCGGACGTTTACTGGTAAATATAACCGCATCGTCCGCTTACTCGATAACGTGGACTTATATGAGAAACTTCAGCCGGATGATGATTATAAGCGCTACTTGAATCAGACGACGACACCGCAGAAGAATACCAGCAATGGCTTCTCCTTAGATGAAAAATATCAAATTCAGATGAACAAGCTCATTACAGACTTTCACCAACAACTGAACAAAATCAACGCCGCGTATCAAGCTGAACTTGCCGCGTTGGAACAAAGCGGCCCGAAATCTGCGGCCAATTAACCGAAATCCAAATAAAACCTGATTTGAAGCGCATCGTCACTTCAAATCAGGTTTTATTCATTTAATATTGCTTTGTTCACTGTGGCTCGTCGATACTGAACAAGCCGTCTAAACACGGTTGGTTGGCCATGTCCAGCGCGATTGAAATACCCGCTCAAGCTACTTAGCCACAACGGTTGCGACTTCCTGATCATGACTGACTTGTCCACTTGTGGATAATTTCAACCCTTTAGCATGTTCAACCGCGTTATCCACAATCACCATCACCGTCGTATCCTCATTGTTCTCGTTAGCCTGTTCTTGGTCAACGAAAGCTAATGGTGTTTCCGGTGTCACTTGTTCGCCCTCGTGTACATAGGTCGCAGGTGTTTCACTCATATTCGTCCCCATTTTGAGTAACACGTCGAGCTTGCAGTCGACAACTTAATCGCGCGTTGTTCAGGGATCAGTGCACTGACCGTCCCGGTAATCGGACTAAAAATATGATGACGGTCAGGCGTAACCGCAAACCCGGTCTCATCCGCTGCGACCGTTGACAAATCTACCAGCGTCCCATCAACTGGGGCGTACAATTTAACTTTTTTACCGAATGAAAATAAACTCATGATAAACCCTCCCAATTTGATTATGGTGCTGGCCAGCTACCATCTTTGATTACCTTTATCCTAACTGCTCGAACGGGTTTCAGGTCAAGGGAAAGTTGTAAAAAAGTTTTGTTTCTTATCATTAATTTGGTTTAAATCGCTGTTTGATTGATGGCCGAAACGTGTTCGAGCCGAACTGGGACTTCCGGTTAGCCTAGCAACGATGATGGCTGGGAAGCCCACCACTGCAATACTGTCGAAACGTGTTCGAGGCCGCTGAAGTCTGCGCTTGCTACGCTAAAGGTCCAATGCACAAACCGCGCTACTACTGCGATATTGCCGAAACGTGTTCGAGCCGAACTGGGACTTCCGGTTAGCCTAGCAACGATGATGACTGGGAAGCCCACCCAGCCACCATCGTTGCTAAGCTAATCCTCAGTCCCAACCCGTTCGGACCTCACACTCTAAAAAAAGTCCCCACCAGCACCGCCAGTGAAGACTCGTAACATATAGGTATGTGATACCCACAACCAAAACGATCTAGGATTTGGTTAGTGTTTGATTATCACTCGGACAAGTCGCAATCGAGTTAAAGCAACCACCGCACACATTGGTGATTCACGATTGCATCGACTTCCCCGGTTGAAACCCGTTTATCGATCGCCGAGTAATTTTTCCGCCGCCTGTAAGACGTTTTCACCATTCATCATGCCATAATCTGACATATTGATGATGTCCATCGGAATCCCAGCATTATCCGTCTTCTTCTTCACATCATTCGCCATATAACGAACTTGTGGGCCTAACAATAAGACGTCTGGATGGGGATCTTGACTCAATTGATGGTCAATATCCGCCGCGGATGTCGCAAAAATCTTGTAATCCACGCCATCCTTCTTTGCAGCCGCTTCCATCTTGCAAACCAGTAGTGAGGTTGACATGCCCGCAGAACAAGCCAACATGATAATCTTTTCAGCCATAATCACTTAATTCCTTTCTATATTACATCTTTTCGATTTCGGCGTTGCCGGCAGCAGCTTCTGCAGCAGCCTTTTCGCCTTCTTGTTTCGTCAAAATAGCATCGTACTTCTTAGCAAATGGGAAGTAGATTGCGGTTGACATAACCAACGTAATCGTTTGCCAAATCGCCATCTTCCAGCCACCAATCAGGAAGCCAGAAATAATCGCTGGCGTCGTCCACGGTGCCGCGAAACCATTCAGTGGTGGTACGATTCCAAAGTAGATCACCAAGTACGTTGATAAGGCGACGATAACTGGTGTCAAGAAGAATGGAATTGCCAAGAATGGGTTCATAACGATTGGTAACCCGAACAAGAATGGTTCGTTAATGTTGAATAATGCAGGAACAAATTCAGCTTTACCAATGGTCTTGAATTGAACTGATTTGGCAGCGAATAACGTAAAGATAACCAGACCAATCGTAATCCCAGAACCAGTTAAGTTAATGAAGTTATTGTAAAATTCGTTCGTCACAATGTGGGCACCTTGAGCAACGGTCAACTTACCTGCTTTATATAATGAAGCATTGTCGAACGTGTTCAGAATCAATAACCCACTGGTAATGGCACCCATGATTAACCCACCATGGACCCCGAAGAACCAGAAGAATGGGACTAAGAATGCAATGACTAAGGCCCCACCAAGTGAGTCTGATAACCCTTGTAGTGGCGTTTGTAGGACTTTGTAAATGAATTGCAGCATATCAGTGTTACCAAGGGCACTGAAAGCAGCGAAGATCAACATTGCGACGATTAAAATTACGCCGGCAGGAATCATGGCAGTGAATTGGTTGGCAACACTTGCAGGAACTTGTTCTGGCAAGGTAATCTTCCAACCCTTACGAATCATTGATGAGTAAGCCCAACCAACTAAAATCCCAACGATAATGGCGGCAATCATCCCTTGGCCACCCAGCCAAGTAATGTTGATGACACCAGTAACTGGTGCTTGCACGAAATCTTGTAGGACTTTTGGCAACTTATCAATGTTTTGTGAAACGGCACTCCCCGACATCACAACGTTTCCGGCAGCATTCGTAATCCCAGTGCCGGCTTTACCCATTGCAGCAACCAGTGGATTGGCAATGTTAAGCGTTTGCAAAAGTAAGAATACGGCCATGGAGGTCAAACCAGCTGGTAATGGTTCGTAACCTTCATTGCGGACATACACATAAGCAATCCCGACAGCGGCCCAGAGTGACAGTACCCCGAACGTCACGGTATAAGCTTGGTTAAAGAAAGCGGCCCAACCAGACGCCTTAACGACTGCGGCGACTGCTGGAATTGGAATATTGGATAAGATTAAGAATACGGACCCAATGATAATAAATGGTAACGCGTAAACCATCCCGTCTTGTAAGGCTTTAACTGGTTTGGTGTTAACGAACTTCATTATCGGTGGTAGAACTTTGTTGTTAATGAAATTGCTAACAGCACCATTACTACTATTTTCCATTACAATTCATCTCCATTTTTTGCTAGGACCCCTTGAAGCCAATAGTATGACTTCTTAGGAACCCGCTTTAAGTCTTTTAGATCATGATTGGTTCGGTTGACATAAACGACCCCGTAGCGTTTTTCAATATCAGCATGTGAACTTGGAATATCAATCAATCCCCAGCCAAGATAGCCAAGTACTTTAGCGCCATCAATCAACATAGCATCCTTCATTGCCTTGATATGGTCGGCATGGTACGCAATCCGCGCGTCATCTTCGATCATATGTTGGCCATCCCAGTGTTCCCGTAGGCCAATGCCGTTTTCAATCGGAAAGACTGGCACTTCATATTGGTCATACAACTTGGTAATCAAGTTCCGGAAACCGAGTGGGTCGATGGTCCAACCCCATTCATTCGCCTTCAAAAAGCGGTTAGCCTCAAATGAATAATTGAGATAGCGGTTCGGGACGGCATCCGTGGGAATCTTATCCCCATTGATGACCGTGGAACGATAATAACTAAAAGCTAAAAAATCCGCTTTCATTTTGGCAATGATGGCTTCGTCGCCTGGTTGCAAGTCGTAGTCAATCCCGTGTTGGTCAATGTAACGCAAGACTTCTGGTGAATAGTGGCCGTGGACGTAGGCGTCGTTCAAGTTATTGTTCAAAAACTCATCACTCTTACGCGCCGCCATCACGTCAATTGGTTTAGCCGTTTCTGGATAAACTGGTGTGTATGCCAACATGCCGCCGATTTTTACGTCGTCATAGTTTTGATGCACAAAATCATCCAGGCGTGCGTGCGCCAACATCGTGTGATGGAAGATTCGATACAGGTCGTTCACGCTCTGGTCGCCCTTGGTGTATCCCGAAATGTTGAACACTTCATCGGTAAAATACAGATTGTGTTCATTAAAGACGATCCAATATTTGACCCGATCTGCGAAGTGTTCAATCATCTTCTCACCGAAGCGAACGAACGCATCAACCGTGTGGCGCGACATGAACCCGTTTTCATTTTCGGCCAATGCTAACGGCATATCGAAATGATACAGGCAAATCATTGGGGTGATGCCCCGGGCCAGCATCGCATCAACTAACCGGTCATAAAAAGCAATCCCAGCTTCATTGAAGGCGCCATCCCCGTCCGGAACGACCCGCGACCATGAGATTTGAATGCGGTACATGTTCAAGTGTAAGTCCTTCATTAAATCTAAATCTTCTTCGTAACGATGGTATTCGTCAATCGCATCGTGCCAATCTGAAGTTGTCGCTGTTGCTGGTCGAACATCATAGACTGAGCGGCCCTTGCCATCCACATCCCAAGCACCCTCAGTCTGCATACTTGATACTGAGTTGCCCCAGAAAAAATCCTTGGGCATCTGTCGCTCCTTATTCATTAAACTCCTCCTGTTCTAATCACAATTTAGTTTGGAAAACGCTTTCCTCGTGAAATAATACTAGCCTAATTCGGTTTAGAAATCAACACTTTTACTTTAAAAATATATACTTTTACTAAAATTAGCCCAATCTAATTTGAATGACCGCACTAAAAAACTGATCTAACAGTAATTTTCACCATTAGACCAGTTACGACATATTATAGAATTGTCTTGCATGACTCATGATTTAAACGTGCCCACGAACTGGATCGCTGTCCGTCAGCCGTTGAGCGCTCCACCCTATTTCAGTCTGTTCTTCACCAAAGTATCCACCGCTGCTAGGACGGCCGTGTCCGCTGTACGTGGTTGCCAGCCCAATTGCTCAGCCTTTTGGATGCTGACGTCATGGTTGAGCCGCATCATCAAGTTGGCTTCGCGGAGTTGCCGATTAAATGGGGCCAGGCCGTGAACAAGCCAGTCTGGGACTAAATGTTTAGTCAGCTTGGCTGCTAATTGGGGCCGTTGTTGTTGAATCAAAGTACGAATGGCGGCCATTGTAACTGGCTTGGGTGCAACCGCTAAGTAGCGTTGATTAGCCGCTTCCGGTGCAGTCATGACCCGAACTTCTAAATCAGCAACATCGCGGACGTCGACGACATTAACGACCAAATTGGGCATCGCCTGACCCGTTAAAAGTCGGTTGACCAAATTATAACTCCCGGTAACGTGACCATTTAATGATGGTCCGAGCATCGCGCCCGCATTGACCGTTGTAAATTCCGGGCCTTCAGGATGTTGCCGCTGGTAGTCCCACCCAGCTTGCTCGGCAACTAACTTCGATTGCTCGTATAATGAGAGCCCAGCCTGGTCGACTTTGGTCCAATCGGCTTCGGTTACGGGTCGCTGATGATCTAGACGACTAAACCCGACTGCACCTAGATTAGCCGTCATTACGACTCGTTTGACCCCGGCGGCCGTTGCGGCTTTCATGATCCGCAACGTGCCATCCTTGGCTGCGTTCGCCACTGCGGCAGAAGCTTGCCCCTGATTCACAAAGACCGGTGCCGCCACACTCATGACAGTCGTGACCCCTTGCATCGCGTCATTCCAGCCAGCCTCCTGGGTCAAGTCGAGCGCGACAAAGGAAAGTTGATCTAAATTGGGCGTTCCAGCCAAAGTTTGTTGCACACCAGCGGCCTTGTCTAATGAGCGCAACGTGCCGCGCACCGCGTATCCTGCCGTCAACAATCGTTTAATGATGTGACTCGCTAAAAAGCCATTGGCACCTGTAACTAAAATTAATGATTGATTTTGCATGGTTGATCCACCTCGTATTAATGATTGTTTTTTGATTGATTTCTTGTTAATATAGCTACAATAAACCTTAGATAACACTCTAAGGCAAGCGCTTGGAGGAATTATTTTGACTTACACCATCAAAGAAGTTGCGGAAAAGGTCGGATTGAGTGCCTATACGCTTCGATTCTATGACAAACAAGGCTTATTACCGTTCGTCAGTCGCAATCAGTCGGGCTATCGGGCCTTCACTGACGGCGACTTACACTTGTTACATACGATTATTTGTTTAAAGAACACCGGTATGGCAATCAGCGACATCCGCCAATATATCGATTACGTGATGGCCGGCCCCGATTCGATTCCGCAGCGCCGCGCATTACTGACGGCTCATCGCAACGCCATTCTGGCTGAGCAAGCCAAGATCATGAGGAATTTGCAGGAAGTCGATTACAAATTGAACCTATATAACGACCCGCAAGCGAGTGAACTCGTCAATCAAGAACTCGCCCAAGCGAAATCTGAAAAGCAGGCATCCGGCTTAGCCGACCCATTTCCAGTCGCAGAATAACGCCTAAAAATACTGATAAAACGTTAATTCAACCCCAAATGACCGATTATTTCGAAAATAATCGGTTTTTTTACGGGCTAATTTTTAGCGATTTTAACGTAACATTGTTCATTTTAGGGCAGCCTAAACTTAGTTGACAGTGCTCGTCATAGACCCCGATTCAGCATTTTTTGACCGGTGGCGCCAGGTCACAGTTCGGTTACGAACATTACAAAATAGGTGGTTTCTGTAATCTTTGCATTGCGTTCTTAAAATTCGCGACACGGACAAGTAACACGTCGGGGTTAGACTGGGTTCTGTTGATTGCGACAGACATCGCAATTAAGATTTTTGTCAGTAAGTAATTTAATCGATAAACACAAAATTTATAGGAGTGTCTTAATTTGAAAAAACTTGTAAGTACAATCGTAACTACCTCAGCCGCAGCCGCTGGTTTATTCTTCGCCGGTGTGGTCAATGCTAATGCCGACTCAACTTACACCGTTAAGAGCGGTGATTCCGTATGGGCCATCGCACAAAAATTCAACACAACTATTAATAACGTTGAAACGACCAACAACATCAAGGGTCACTACATCTTACCTGGTCAAAAATTAACCATCAAGACGAGCTCATCAAACACGAACAGCTCATCTTCAAACAGCACGAGTGCTTCGACGACTAGTTCATCATCAACTAGCTCAACTTCAACTAGTTCATCAAGCAACACGACTGCAACCACGAGCTCAACGTCTTCATCAACTAGCTCATCAACTTCCACCTACACTGGTAGCAACTTAAAGAGCTACGTCTTGAGCCAAATGGAATCACGGACTGGCGTTTCGGCTTCAACTTGGAACACCATCATCACTCGTGAATCTAACTGGCAACCATACGTTGTCAACAGTACTAGTGGTGCTTATGGGTTATTCCAAAACATGCACATTAGTAGTGGTTCTGTTGAAGAACAAGTTAACGCCGCCGTTGCTTTATACGAAGCACAAGGCATGGCTGCTTGGGCCCTTTAATCTAAATCAAACACACATCCAAGTCGGGTTTTTTCCCGGCTTTTTTTGTGGCCTAAAACAGATCACAGTCGCACGCTGTCATGCACAGGGTGGATAACTTAATTGAAATCTAGCACGAGTTATCCACAGTCCGCAATAATTAAGGCGCTTGTTGTCACACGACCTGTGAACAAAGACACTCGCCCCGTGTCGATTACGGTTCAGTCATTGACTAAGCGACTGCCATTAATGATATTATCGTGAAACTATCAGCTTTATCACGGATTTGACGGCATTATTAGCTGACCCTAGCAACTATCCCCCGTTTTCAAAATTAGTTTATCGTTAATTTTGTCATATTTATTATATTAATCGTGGATATATTGACGATGATTTGAGCCGTCTCAACAGCATTCTATGCCAATCAGAAATATTTCATCGCCATAATTTTCTCAGAATCTCGCAATCGCTTCTTAAAATACCCGATACAAACGAGTAACAAGCCGCCGCTATACTAATTTTTGTTGATCAACAAAGACTGATTTTAGACTGAGACATTCAAAAAATAGGAGCGTACAACTTGAAAAAATTATTAACCACAATCTTAACAACTTCCGCTGCAACGGTTGGCTTACTGATGGCCGGAACGCTTTCTGCAAATGCCGACGCAACTTACACCGTTAAGAAGGGTGACTGTGTCTGGGCAATTTCACAAGAATACAAGACGACGATCGAGTCAATTGAAACGGCCAACAACATTCACGGCCATTTAATTTTACCAGGCCAACAACTCCGGATTCCGGGCGCAACTGCTCCAGTGACTGCAACACAAACACCAGCAGCCCCCGTAACTTCCGCGCCGGTTCAAACGGCCCCGGTTCAACAAGCACCGGCAGCGACGCCTGCGCAGCCTGCTGAAACACCAGCTGTGACTGCACCGGCAACGCCAGTTGAAACGGCACCTGCTCAAACGAGTGAACCTGCAGCGACGACCCCTGCCCCAGAAACTTACACGGGCGGCAATCTTCAAAGCTACGTTTTAGGTCAAATGCAATCACGGACGGGCGTGTCTGCCAGCACTTGGGACCACATCATCAATCGTGAATCAAACTGGCAACCACACGTGGTGAACGGCGCTAGTGGCGCTTATGGGTTATTCCAAAACATTCACATCAGCGGCGGTTCTGTCCAACAACAAATCGACGCAGCTGTTAATCTGTACCATGCACAAGGCATGCAAGCCTGGGCATTATATTAATCATTTGTCATGACAAAAGGCTGAGGATAAGATTCCTCAGCCTTTTTGGCGTGCTCGTAGTCTACTTGTTAGTTCCATCATCGTAGTCGCATGATGGATAACGCGATGGTAAGCGCACGTTTATTTCGTGACAGCCTCAACGCTTTTAATTTCAATAATTTAGCAACTACTGATGATTCAAATACCATGCATAGCCGACCGCCAGCAGTAAAATACCAATTACGCTAATCAGCAAGTACCACGGAAAAGCTACGGGCCACAACCAACCGATTGCAACCATGCCATAACTCGCCAGCAATAACAATAATCCGACGAGCCAATTAGTTTTGTGCCAGACCACTGGCGATTTGAAGGTCCAACTAATTCGGACGCCCCAACCCAAGTTACGGGGCATATCCATGCACAAGCCGCCAATCAAGCCAAACGCCACCCCGGATACCAGACCACTATTCGCTGGTTGAAACCAAACTGGCACGACTAATAATAAAATCTGATACCCTAACCACCCCGCTGCTAAGTGGGTCGTCATCCGCAAGTAATCGAACGGTTCCAGCGCTAACCGGTTGGCCAACCACGGACCACCTAGTAATAAAATCGTCGCACTGGTCCAATAAATCAGTCCCCACCAAGTCATTTGCTGATTGCCCAGCGGCAGTGGTCGTCCAAGCAAGGAGCGACTCCATGCATAGACGAGAATCAGTGTATTCAATAGACTTAGCAATTGTAAGGTTATCGGCAGCGTATGTCGTTTTGTCATTTAAGTCATCTCCCTGCTACCTATCAATAATTGTCGCACGAATAAGTTCTGCAGCAATTTTGATCTACTCACTTGAGCATCATAAACCTAACTTTTGCCCACCACGTTAGTTTGTTTTCAAGTATAATAAAAGGCAAGTGTTGGGAGATGATCTTCATGAGCACCATGCAACTGCAACATTCACAGTGGCAATTGGTTCAAGGGGGCACGAAGACCGTTGAGATTCGCCTCAATGATCCTAAACGGCAAGCACTACAAGTCGGCGACGCCATCTGCTTTTTAGATTTAGAGACTGGTCAGTCAGTGCGCACCATGCTTGTTGACAAACGAACATATGCTAGTTTTGCCGATTTACTAACCAACTATACTGCTGTTGAAGTTGGGAGTGCGCCCCACACGTCCGTTGCGCAGATGGCTGCGGACATGTTGACCATTTATTCAGCGGAACAAGTCCGCCAATGGGGTGTCGTTGCGCTGACAATTATGCGACTAGTCAGTTAACAACTGGTTGAGTTGGCGATACTGCTTCAGCATCAGTCAGCTTAGCCGGCATCGTTTCAGTCACGTTGAGCACAGGAACTTGGTGCTGCTTCGCTAACGTAACCATGTTCGTGACGATTTTGTCGCTGACTTGCTGGTTGTTCACAAACAGGGCAACTTGCTTATTTTTTAACTCCCGCTGCATCTTGTGGATAACGTGTGGCGACGGATCCGTGCCCTTTTCAACGGCATTTTCAAAATCACGATTGGCCACTTTGAAGCCCAAGCTAGTCAAGGCGTAATCGAAGACTGGTTCACTGACGAAGACCTGACGATTGCTTAATCGTTTCACTTTTGCTTGCAATTGTTGCCGTTCTTGTTGAATTGGCTTGAGTGACGCAATATACTTTTTGGCATTCGCCTTAAAATAGGCCCGGTGTTGCGGCTGCTGCTTGGCAAACTGTTTGGCCAAATATGTCGCCGTCGCTGGCATCGTTTTAGCGTCATACCACAGGTGCTCATTGACGCCGGCTTTGCGATGGAGCACGTCTTCCCCGACGCGAATCAACTTGGCTTGCTTGGTTGACCGGACGACCTTATTCATCCAACCATCGTAGCCAAGTCCGTTGGCGAGCGCCACATCCGCCTGACTGACTTGTTTGGCGACAGCTGGTGTTGGTTCGAAATCATGGGGGTCAACGGACGGCTTATTGATGATTGAGCTAACCTGAACGTGCTTACCCCCGACTGCTTTGGCCACCGCACCATAAAAGTTGGTCGTTGCGACAACCTTAATCTTACTGTTGTTCGTCGACTCTGACTTGGATTGACAGCCCGTCAACAGGCCACCACCAATTACTAAGCAAACTAATAGTACCCAAAAACGTTTCACATTTGCCACTCCTCTTTTAAATAGTAATCATTACGTTTTACAGAATAACAATAACTATCTTGATTGTAAATAGTAATATTTACTTTTTACAATTTTGTCGTGAGGTGTTTTCAATGAAAAAATTGCTCTTACCGTTCATCACCGTCCTCATTATTGGCACGGTGGTTGGAATCGTCACGCTGCACCACGCACCAGCAACGACTCCTACGACGACTGCCAAAAAAGCGCAGGTTCCCCGACGTGTCGCCCCAATCACTGCGTCCGCGGTCGCAAAGGATTCCAAATTAAAATACAGCTGTATCATTTACTATGCTGTCAAGCACCTTAAAATTCAACGCTGGCAAGAAGTTAGTGACTTCAAACTAGGCTGGCAAGTTGAAATTTATCACGAAGCGTCCCAACCGAAGTACCTCGTTTGGCCGGACAAGCATATCAAGACGAGTGCCAAAGCGCTTCAGCCGAACTGGTTTACAATCAAAAATGGTCAGGTTACTTACGATAGCTTTGGGGTGCATACATTCAAAAAAGATATGACCGCAACTGTCAGCCTGACGACAATTATTAAGCAAATCCAACAAGATCACGCCACCAAAACGGTCCGTAACATGCGCCCTAATCTAGTGGTGAAAGAACACGCGCGTGCTGATGACTAGCAGTCGCGGCTGAGTGCTGTGCATAACTAGATTGACGGCGGCAGAATAAGGGCTTGTGTCTCCCGAAATTTGTGCATAACTAATCTGACTCCAAAATAAGTCTGTGCACAACAAGTGCGACTGTGGCTAGGTATCATGTGTGAATGAGCTGATGACAGCGTCAAATTCAGACAACAATTGGTTAATTTCACATATTTTGTAAATGAAACCAGCAGCATTTCGCGTAATTATCTGGTGTAACCTACTTTTAGACTGAAATGGGGCCAACATGATGATTACGACCTGGTTTGACGACGATCCATTATTTAACCGCTACTATCCTTACGATTCAGCCTACCGTTACTACTTTGACCACGAATGGAGTCTGCCGACTGACCAAGACACGCACCTCTTCGAATTTTTAAGTCTCGGTGGATTTGCCGCTGGTTTGAGTTGGTCGGGGGTGCTAAAGAAACGGCCGGCACTGACCACCGCCTTTAGTGACTGGCAAATCGACGTCGTTGCGGCTTATGATGAGGCACATATCTCGAAGTTACTCGCTAATCCACAACTCATCCGCAACCGACGCAAAATTAGGGCGGTTATCCACAATGCACAGTTGATCCACCAGATTCAACAAACGCGCTCCTTCGCCGACTATCTCTGGCAACTGTTGAACGACCAGCAGCTGGTCTTAAACGCACCCCACTTTCGAGATTTGCCCCGAACGACCATTACCGGTAACCAGTTGGCGCGACATCTCCACCAAGCAGGCTTTCAGTTCGTGGGGCCAGTCACGGTGAATGCCTGGCTGGTTAATACCGGCTTTATTACGGCGCGGCCTGATCAACGCGGAATCATTAATGCCAATACCCGCATCATCTCACCCGTACAACCGTTATTGCCGCCGCGTTCCCCTCATCAGTTGGGACATTTTGAACCGTAACCGATACGCGAACAGGACGACGATTCACGTTTAAACACTGTTGATACAACTTTTAGCTTCAGGTCTCCACCTAAAACTCCCAGTCGCTATTTATCGATTGGAGGGCTATACTAATACCTGTATACTTTAATTTAAATGAACATAGAATAATGAATTGAAGGGTGTTTGGGTATGACTTGGTCACATTGGGAGATTTCACCATTTATTACAAGTGTTTTCTTTATTTTAGGCGTACTAACGCTTTTTTGGGTATCACAGAATTGGTTGATCACATTTTTGAATACGCATTATCAACGCGTCAATGAGTCGATTATCAACGATTGGTATGGCTTAGTGTATATGCTGGTTTTCGTCTTCGGGATGCAGGCACTGATTGTTGGTCAACCGGATGCCTGGATTTTCATGAATTTCCAACTGATTGCGCTGACTTTTTGCGGCTATTTTCTCAACATTCGGATTGCCAACTACTACTTGTATCCGCTGGTACTGGTCTTCATGATTTTTAACCGATCACTGGGTTACTGGCAATCGTGGGGCCACGCGCTAGCACTACTACTATTCTTTACGACGTTGAGAACGCTACGGAAGCGCGTGCCGTTACAAACTAAAGTCGGCCAAGTTACGTTATACTTTGTCACTTGTGCGTGCTTCGGCTTGATTTTATGGTGGTTCATGTGGCTCAAATTCAATCTTTCATGGGGGACGTATTGGCAGGAATGGGGCTACCTCATGATTTTCGAAGTGCTACTCTACATCTACGCCAGTATGTTGTCAGCCAATGCCCAACTCAAACAAAACTTGGTCTCATTCGCCAACCACGATGCCCTGACCAAAACTGAGAACTTTGCCGCCTACACGACAGCTATCAATTACCATCTGACGGCGAGTCGTCAAAATGGCGTGCCGCTGACAATGATGATGTTCGACATCGATCACTTCAAGCGCGTCAATGACACCTATGGTCATCTGGCGGGTGACCAAATTTTACAGCACGTCACCCAGGTCGCTGAGACGGTCTTTGAAGCCAACAATCCCAACATTGCCCTTTACCGAACGGGTGGTGAAGAATTCAACGTGCTCTTCCCAAGCTACGACTTAACCGAAGCGCGCTTGGTCGCTGAACAACTCTTTGCGGCTGTTAACCACCTGGTCGTTCCATTCAACGGCCATCAAATTCAACTGTCGATATCAGTCGGCATAGCGCAATTACAGCCGGAAGATACCACCCCAACTGAATTTTATCGTCGCGTCGATGACAACTTGTATGCGGCCAAGAAACATGGTCGGATGCAAATCGTGGCCAAGTAAGACTTCATGAGTACATTTTCAAACTGAATCAGAACGAAAAGTCCCCTAACAATTGGCACGAACTGCTAATGATCAGGGGACTTTCTTAAACTTGTTAACATTTTATTCTCAAAACTTCGTTGGACAATTATGGCCCTATTGCGCTGCAATCGAAACGCTACGGATATTCGCCATCGGAACGCTATGCGGTGTTTCTAAGTAAATTCGAGCACGCTGCCAGTCCAGCTTCAATAATTGGCTGGTGACGGACTGGTAGTAGCCGACGTCATCATTAAAGTAATCCAGCACGACGACCGGTAATTCTGGCATCGCAGCTAACTGCTGCAACTGTTCGGTCACCGCTTGTTTGGCCGCTGCGGTCGGATAATGCTTACGCGCGTAGATTTTGGCCCGTTTTTCAATAAGTTCGTTATACCCGGTCAGCGCAGCGAACGGCGCAAATTGTGCCGCTCGGTCACTTTGAGGCATCGGTAAATGATGTTTACTGACGGGCAGCGGTGTTGTGATAATATCGGCATATTCGCTCGTATCGTTGAACAATCCAGCTGGATTAGGTTGTGTGGTTTCTGAAGTCGTTTGTCTAGATTCTGACATTAGGCGCGGTGACCTCCAATCTGTTCATTGCGTTCAATTGTCGTCGCGTCGGCTTTTAAATCTGCCAACCGAATCACGACGTTCTTATTGCCTGAGCTTGCTTGTAAGTTTAGAATCGTCTGCTGCAGTTGTCGGTCTCGCTCACGGCGCCGTTGGTCTTGTTGCTCGCGGTTACGTGCAACAGCTGGATTTTCAAACAAATTCGTTTGCTCATAACGAGGCTGTTCGGCCACCTGCTGTTCATCGACGAGGTGGTTCGCCATGACAGTGACACGGCGAATCATCAATTTCCGATTAACTGCCTACTGATAAAGCTGTTGATAAGCCGTACTCAGCTCTGGTTGAGCCGCAGTTGCGACCGTTAATCGCGTCGTCACGTGCACCGGTTTGGGCACTTGTCGACCATAGTAATCTTCCGTCAGGGCCGACTGACTTGTTTGTGCCGTACTAGCATCATAGTCGATTCGTAGCCCAATCTGGTCCGTGACCACGTGACGTTTGACCAAATCAAAGACTAGATTGTTGATCATTCCACGAAGGACTGCCTGGCCAGCAGTGTAGTCGTATGGCCGCATCAGCACCTGGCTCGCATAAATGCCGTGCTCACTAGCATGGTAATTCTTGATGTCCGCCAGCGTTGCCGACTCATCCCCCCAAGCATGGTCGATCAACAATTCCGCGTTCTTGCCGAACTCACGGTAGAGCAGCGTTTCATTATATTGATCGGACAAACTGCCCAGCGAACAGCGCGCAATGTCCCCCATCGTATTGAGTCCCAATGCGGCCAGACGTTTGGCATAGCCGTGTCCGACCCGCCAGAAATCTGTCAATGGCTGGTGGGCCCACAGATAACGTCGATACAATTTCTCATCCATCTGGGCAATGCGGACGCCATCCGCATCCGCCGGAATCTTTTTAGCCACAATATCCATGGCGACCTTCGCTAAGTAGAGATTGGTGCCAATCCCCGCGGTGGCGGTAATCCCGGTCTCCGCTTGAATCTCGTGAATCATGGTCTTGGCTAAGGCGTGGAGCGTGACGTGGTAAGTTGCCAAGTAGTCTGTCACGTCCATGAAGACCTCATCGATTGAGTAAACGTGAATGTGCTCTGGCTTGATAAAGCGCAGATAAATGGTATAAATCTCCGCACTCTTCTGCATATAGTAAGCCATTCGCGGTGGGACGACCTGATAGTCGATGCCCAGATTCGGATGTGCTAACAGTTGGTCGCGATAAATCGACTGATGGCGCTTTACTTGGGCATAGCTCGTCTGCCGCCCGCGTTCCCGGTTCAAATCCGCTAATCGCTGTTTGACCTGGAACAAGCGTGGTCGTCCTGGTACACCGAACTGCTTCAATGCCGGTGATACCGCCAAACAAATCGTTTTATCCGTCCGGCTGGTGTCCGCCACGACCAAATTGGCATTCAGCGGGTCAAGGTGGTGCGCGACACACTCAACTGAAGCGTAGAATGATTTTAAGTCGATTGCCATGTACGTTCGTTTCGTCATCAATTCATCCTCACTTTCTAAATCAACGGCTGTCACCAGTACGACTCATTTCTCAATGGCGTGCTGGTAGGCCAAAATAAATTTCACCCCGATACCGTATCACTTTGAAAACAAAGAACGGCCGCGATTGCGCATACGGCTTGACATTTGCCACTAAGCCACGCATGCTCCGAAAACACATCACGTCTTGCAGGCCATCAGTCATATGCCCACTCTCATCCATATAAATAAACGTTAGCTGATGCCCACTGACCAAGCCTGCAAAGTACCGATTCGGATGGTCATTCAATTGGGCCACGACCTGTGGTGATAAATCCGGTGGTAAGTTGACGGCATAAAAGATGCGTCCAAAATCCGCCAAGCCAATATCGGGCTGCTGACTATTATGGCGGATATAGGTCCTAGGCGTTGCAACAGCTGAAATCAGGCGCATCAGGCTGTGTTTCGGTCTACCAGGGACCGGGTGAATCACGTTTTGCACCCACAAATGGTCAGTCACAGTGTTACCAGCCTGATCTTCAACGTTAGTTAGCGCCGTTACACCGCGACCATTATGATCACTGCCATAAGTCCTGATGACACCAGTAAAATGTTGTCGCGGACGGTCAATCAATGTTTGCCGCACTGTCTTCGCCCCCTCTTTGATTGTGTGTTCCCTTACTGTGCCGTTTATTTTGCTATTCATGCATGGTATACGAACTCTTGTTCCCTTAATTATAAAATAACTCAATCTAAAATGCCAGGATTGTTTTGCTTCAAAAATAATAATAACCGGGACATTTACGTAATCTCATATTTTTGCAGCCCAATCGTGATGATGCCACGCTCGTCTTTTACCTACCAAATAGCTATTAAGCAATTGGAACCGATTAGTTCACCTAGATACCGGTGGATCAGCCTTTCCCCGTTACATCGTCGCTAGTCAAAAGTTGAAATTTTGCTTACTCAAAAATCGGCCGCCACGCACCAATTCCTTGTGCGCAACGACCGATTTCGTCATTTTTATAATTGTTTACAACTACCGTCCTACTCGCGTTTCGAATCCTGTTCCAACTGAATCGTCAGTAATTCTGGATCTTCATTAACTAACGCTTGGAGGCGCGAAAAGAGCATCAGGAGCCAACCAAACGATAAGGCAAAGGCCTGAATCTCAAACGCCGTCAGCGATGGATAGTTGAACCAGCGAAAACCGAAGTTCAGCAGTAGGAGCAAGATGCCGACGCCGTATGATAGCCACAAAAAGTCCTTTGTGATGGCGGGTAATAGCCAGCGGACGCCAACGATCAGTAAGACGAGTAATGTCACTAGGCCGCCAGCCACCAAGTCGTGCAGCCAGTGAAAAGTCAGATTATTTGGAAATAGTCCGACTGCCCCGAAGTCGATGGCCGTTAATGTTAGTAAAATTCGCAACGTCAACGTTCGCCAAGTCCGGGGATAAATCCGGCTCAGTGAAACGAAGAGGTAGTCGATCAAAACGACCATCAGTAACGCTGAAAAAATCAACGTCAGGTTAAACTGCCACGCATTTTCAGCAGCATGTGTCCCGAGAAAGCTCAGGTTATGTTGCCACCAGCGCCGCTGACCATTGGCGGCCATTGAGATGACACAGCCACTGACGATCACGACGGTCAGAATCGAGGTTAACGACCGGGCATTAATCGTCAGGGCCGCCCCAACCATGAACGCATCCGCAAAATACGTAAACATCACGATGAGTAACAGCGACGTGAACCGGTCAAACACGACATCTGGAAATAGCAGTTCTAGCACCCAGAAGACCCCAACTAACGCAAACGCCAAAATCATGATAAAGGCGATCGTGATTACCGGGAAATTCCGCCAGTAAATGTGCCGTGAAAAGCGATTTTCAGGATCGTTTCGCGTTTTGAGAAAGAAACCGATAAACAGGAGTGCGCCCGTCACTACCCCAGCAACAATCGTCACACTCCCGATGGATTGGGCACCGGTTAGCGGGACCGGTCGCACCTTTTGAAACCACCAGTAAGCATAACTGGCAACGCCTGAGATTAAGGCGACGATCAACGGCCAAATAATCAAATATTGTTGCCACTGCGGCTGACGCGGTTGGACTTTTTCTAACACTAGCGCGTCATTTTGCACTTTTAATTGTAATTGATCATCACGGTCGATGCCGGCTCGCTCTAACGCGGAGACCGGAATTGAGACGCGCACTTGTTGCTCTTGCCCTGTCATTTCAAACTCCTAACACTTTCATTATTCAAATACCATTTGGTTCCGATAGAGCTCGGCGTAGAAGCCATCAGCGGCTAGCAGTGCTTGATGGTTGCCTTGCTCAATAATCTGACCATCTTTCAATACAACGATTTTATCTGCATTGAGGATGGTTTTCAAGCGGTGCGCGATGACAAAGCTGGTACGGCCTTGAATCACGTTGTCCATCGCCGCTTGAATATTGGCTTCCGTCACCGTATCAACGTTAGACGTCGCTTCGTCCAAAATCAACAGTTTCGGGTTAGTCAAAATCGTCCGGGCAATCGACATCAATTGTTTTTGGCCCGCAGAGAAGATGCTCTGTTCGTCAGAAACCTGCGTCTCATAACCGTCCGGCAAGCTCATCACGAAATCATGAATATTCGCCTGCTTGGCCGCATCGATCACGCGTTCCATCGACGCTGTTGGTTCCCCATACCGAATATTGTCGGCAATCGACCCAGTGAAGAGCTGCGGTTCCTGCAACACGATGCCGACATTTTGCCGCAAGACTTTCAAATCAAACGATTGAATGTCCACGCCATCAAAGGTGATCGCCCCACTATCCACGTCATAGAACCGGTTGAGCAAGTTCATCACCGTCGTCTTACCAGACCCAGTCGGTCCAACCAGTGCGACCATTTCACCGCGATGCACATGGATGGAAACACCGTGCAGAATTTCTTTGCCCGGCTGATAACTGAAGCGCACGTCATCAATCAAGAGCTCATCTTGAATACCATCCAATGTCCGACCGTGTTCAGGACTGACTTCATCGGGCTGATTACGCACTTCATCGACCCGACGCGCACCGGTAATCGCTAACTGAATCATACTATACAAACTGGTCAACGACATAATCGGTTGATAGTATTGTTGCGCATAGTTAACAAACACGACCACGAGTGCCAAGGCTGCCCCCGTCGACATACTGCCGTTGAGCGCCAACCACGAACCAAAGAAAATCACGATGGCCGTGTTCAGCAGCGACATTCCCTGCATCAATGGATTCAAAATACCAGACCAGATCTGACCCGTCAATGCGGATTTTCTGACCTTGCCGTTGTACTCGTGAAAACCATTCAGGGAATCCTGCTGTAAACCATTGGTAATCAGAACTTTTTGGCCGGTGATCTGTTCGTTGATATAACCGTTTAGCTGACCGATATCATCCTGTTGCTGGTTAACGGCGACGCCCGCCTTATGCATGACAAACGCCGCAATGATCAGGGCGATTGGCGTCGAAGCCATTGTGACCCAGGCCATCGTCGCATTCTGATTGAACATCACGATAAGCAAGCCGACAAACTGTGCCACCGCCAATAGAATTTCCAGCAGCGCCTGGTTCATTGCATTAAAAATATTATCCAAATCTGATGTAAACCGCGCTAAAATATCGCCATCGCTATGCGTATCAAAGTACTGGACTTTCATCCGCTGCATTTTACGGAATAGGCCGACACGCATGGTCCCGGTCGAGAAAGCCGTCACCCGCGCCAAAATCAAACTGGCGATAAAAATCGTACTAGCATCGCCCACGTAGAGTAAGACGTAGATGATCAACGTCCGGTTAAACGGCTGTAAACTAGCCTGTGCCCGGGTGGCCTGATTCGTCCACTGTTGCAAGTATTGCGTCAACTCTTCAACGGCGCGTCCGAGGTAAGTCGGTGCCACCACGATACACCAAGTCGAGATGGCATCAGGATGACACTCAGTAAAAAGCCTAACCAATAGCGTTTTAAATAGTGCCAGTAGTACTTACCGGCATTGCGTAAATCACTCATGTAAGCCCTCCTCTCGTGCCTTTTGCGTCTGATAAATGGCCCGATAAATCGCACTTTGCTGTAACAATTCTTGATGGGTCCCGCTACCAGAAATCCGACCATCGTCCAGGACTAAAATTTGGTCCGCACGAATAATCGAGGCGATTTTTTCGGCAATCACGACCGTCGTTGTTGAAGTGAGTTCACGGTCTAACGCCTCCTGCACGAGCTTTTCTGACCGTGCATCCAGGGCCGATGTCGCATCATCTAAAATCAGAATTTCAGGATTAGCAATGACGCCCCGTGTAATCGCGAGCCGTTGCTTCTGTCCACCAGAAAAGTTCTGTGACCGTTCTTCAACGGGCGCATCATACGTTTGTGGTAACCGTTCGATGAACTCTGCTGATTGGGCGATATTTGCTGCCCATTGCATGTGACTCGGCTGGGCATCTGGCTTCACCTGACGCAAATTGCCCGCAATCGTTCCGGAGAACAGCGTCGAACGTTGCAGCACATAGGCGACCGTGGCGCGTAACGCCTTTTCCGGCAATTCACGGACATCGATGCCCCCGATTGAGACCCGACCACTGTCTGGATCATATAACCGCGCAATCAGTTGCGCCAAGGTCGTCTTTCCAGACCCCGTCGCGCCGACGATTCCCAGCATTGAACCGGCTTTGACCGTAAACGTGACGTCCTTTAAGGTCGGTTGGTCATCACCAGGATACGTGAAGGTCACGTGGTCAAAGTGGATGTCCCCGGCAACCGGCGCATCATCACCGTCCACGTACGACATACTAGGTGTCGTCGTCATAGCTTCATTGATCCGGCCGAGCGATCAAAACGCTTAAGACGACCGGCACGACCACTAAGGTATTCATTTCAAATGCGCAAATCAAGAACAGCACACGTGGGTTAACCGTTACCCAGCGCGTTGCTGATAAGAAAACGAGTCAAATTGTTCAACTCCCACCTTTGAAGGCTAATATTAAACAAGTGACTAACTTCTAGGTGCAATTGAAAACGAATTCAAAAACGTGTCTTATCCTAATAAATTCAACAGTAGCCGCCGCAAGCATTCCAAGTCTTGCGGCGGCTATTTGTTGTGGAAATTAAACTCAAGATGGTTGGGCCTGTCCGCTGTTGTGGCATTCGGTCCCAAATTGACCAGCCAGTCCGTAGCCTCGACTATCTGCACATTTCAGGTCACGTCACATAACCGGTCAAAAATCATCAGTGTGAAATGACAATCACCGGAAAGTTCGAATATTAACTAGTTCGGTATCGACCGCCAAGCGCAGCAATCCCCCTACTTCCGCTAGTTGATGCTAAACTAAAGGTAGTGTTGGATCAAACGGCTGTCAAATTTACTTTGGTATTCCTGCTTGATACCTACTCGCCAAGACAGAAAGGATGATACAGGTATGCGCCTTCAAGACCAATTAATGCAACAACTGACCGCCGCCGAACCCGAGATGATTAAGATTCGACGGCATTTACACGCCCACCCCGAGGTTTCGTTTCACGAAAAAGCGACCGCGGCGTATCTCAAGCAATTCTATCAAGACTTAGGCCTGACCACGACTGATTATGGTGATGGCTACGGGTTCGTTGTGGACATTGATAGCGGGCATCCCGGCCCCCAACTGGCCTTACGCGCAGACTTCGATGCGCTCGCTATTCAGGAAGTCAACGACTTACCATTCAAATCGCAAACGCCTAATGTCATGCATGCGTGCGGCCACGATGGCCATACCGCGTACCTGATGATTTTGGCAAGAACGCTCTCAAATCTGAAAGACCAGTTACACGGTCGGGTGCGCATCATCCATCAGCCTGCCGAAGAAGTCTCGCCCGGTGGTGCCAAATCAATGTTAGCCGCGGGCGTTCTCGACGGTATCGACCACGTCCTAGGGCTTCACGTGATGAGCAGCATGCCGACCGGTTCCATCGGCTACCATTTGAATGCTGCGCAGACGGGCCGCGCCAATTTTACAGTTACGTTTACTGGCAAGGGTGGTCATGCGTCTATGCCACACCTTTCAAATGATGCGATCGTCGCTGGGAGCTACTTTGTGACCGCCTTACAAACCGTGGTCTCCCGCCGCATCGACCCCTTCGATACCGGGAGCGTCACAATTGGCTCGTTTGATGGCGTCGGCTCATTCAATGCCATCAAAGAACAAGTCCAGCTGAAAGGCGACGTCCGCCTAATGAATGAAGACACACGCCAAACCTTGCGCGACCAGATTGCCCAAATCGCAGACGGCGTCGGTGCGACGTTTGGCGTGCAAGTCGATATGAATTACGACGACAACTATCCGGTACTGATGAACGATGCCGCCTTGACGCAACAAGTGATTGACAGTATCCGTTCCGCCGATATTCCTGAAATCACAAAAATCTTTGACTGCGGTCCACAAGACCCTTCCGAAGACTTCGCCTACTTTGCTCAGGCCAAACCCAGCAGCTTCATCTACGCGGGTTGTCAAACGGCGCCTGGTGAAAACCATCCGCACCACAGTCCCGACTTCATGATGAATGAAGATTGCCTGCTGATTGCGGCTAAGGCGATGGGCAGTGCGACGTTGGCGTTGTTGATGGCGCCAGAGGATTGAGATTTTTTCATTAATATGTAAAAAACGACACCTCCAGTCACGAGCGTTTGCGCTGTGATACTGGCGGCATCGTTTTTTGTTATGTTTGACGTTTCTTATCAATCCTAGATAATTCTCAAACTGGAAAAACAATCTTATTAGATTGCATCTTAACTGAATGTCAGAGAAGTTTTGATTTTGTCTATTTGTCCACTTAAAATTGATTGAATACCTAATTTATCTTGCAAATTTCGAGGTTGTCCATATAAATCGGGAAGCCCCCTAAAAGGTTCAACACACACAAATGGTGCATTTTGATTTTCCGGTGACCAGATTGCTAGATATGGAAAATCAGCAAGTGAAATTTCAATCTGATTGACACTAGAAAGATTGGATAGACTTACACTTTCTAAATTTTCTGTATCTACTATTACTAATCCCTGGTTCAATAGCGAATAACTAAGTGGAAAGACGCCATTTTCTAACGTTTCCAACGAACTAGTTCCATTTATAAATGGCGCAGGATTGACCCGCAGTCGTCTAATTTCTTTAATCCGCGGTTCAAAAATCAACTGGTAGTGATCCAGTGTTCCTTTAATATTAAAACCTGGGTGTAAGCCTAATGAATAATACATCGTGTTATCATCTACATTTTCAATCTGGTAACAAATCTCTAAACGATTATCCACTAATTGATATAGTACTTCAAAACGATAATCGAACGGGTATTTTGCCAACGTTTTCAAACTAGAGACACTCTGCAATTTCACAAAGTTATAGTCACTGGCTATCACTTGAAATTCTTGATCCCGCAAAAACCCATGCTGGTTCAACTCATATTTCCGACCTCGATATTTATACGAATTGTCATTTAAGCGGCCAATAATCGGGAATAGAATGGGAGCATGTCGTTGCCAATATTGCTGATTCACATCATTCCAAATAACATTTACGCCACTCTCAAGTAGCTCTACAGACTGGATTTCTGCACCTAAAGTACTAATAACAACACGAATTTTCTCATTGGTAATTTTAATTGTCTGCACTTGCCATCACCTCGTTAACTTCGACCATATCATAATATTTTTGATATTGGTCTGGATCTACGCACCCTGTCTTTTCTTGCATGGTGTTTAACAATCCCATGGTCATACCGTTTTTCAACACATCCACTGCTGGCGCACCATCATCAAGCTTCATTGCTAACCCAGCCAGCGTTGAATCGCCCGAGCCAACTGGATTTTTCACTTTAATTTTGGGAATACGAACACGATAAAAATTGTCTTGATGTTTAGCAAATGCGCCTTTAGCTCCTAATGAAACAACAATCCATTCAATTCCTGAAAAAATCGGCTTACTCAATGTCTTTACAAGCATGGAATCATTAGTAACATCAATATGTTGATTAACAAGCGCTTGTAGCTCTGCTTCATTTGGTTTAATCAACATTGGTTTTGCAGGAGCTGTTATTGCATCCATCAACGATTCTCCAGAAGAATCTAGTAAAACTTTACAGTGTTCCTGCTTTCCAATTGTAATCAACTGTGCATAGAAATCACTTGCCACCCCTTGAGGTAACGACCCTGACATTGTTATCAATGAATAGTCGCACAGCATTCTTTTGAAAAACTTTTTAAAAGTGACTTGATCATTTTCGGAAATAGTTGGTCCTTGTTCTAATAATTCTGTTTGATCGCCACTATCATGTAGAATTGCAATTGAATTACGTGATTCCTGTTTAATCATATAAAACTCATTATCGATTTGATCACTATCTAAATGATCTTTAATATAGGCACCAAAATGCCCACCCAACATTCCAGTCGCAACAACAGACTGCCCCATCGTTGAAATTACTCGGGTGACATTGAGTCCCTTTCCGCCTGCAGTTTTGTTCACTTTGCTTACTCTATTTACATCATTCAAATTCAGATGATTTAATGTATATGCCATATCAACTGATGGATTCATGGTTACCGTTAAAATCATTGCCTTCACCTCGTATCATCAATACCAAAGAACGTCTAACAACCTTAGTTATTAGACGTTCTTTCTAAGCGTCTAGATATACTGCATTACAGCAACCTTAGTAGTCCATGGCGTTGCTGTTTCAGCCAACACCTGGTTCAAGCGCTCAATATTTTCCTTGCCTTCAGTTTGTAGCCATTTACGTCCTGCGTCATCACTCTCATTGGCGAATAGCTGCGTACTATGCTTCCAAGTTGCACGTCCACATAAGACACCATTAAATTTACAGCCTGCCTGGCTAGCAAATTTTAGTCCTTCAAGAAACATTTCATTTGAAACGCCTGCACTCAGAAAGATGAACGGAAGATTTGTAGCATCACTTTCTTCCTTAAAGTAATGGGCTGCTTCATCCTGTGAGTACACTGCATCGACATCTTTATCCGTAAACCCTGCGACATAGGCCATGTTTACAGGAACTTCAACTTTTAGCACAGTAACACCATACTTAGGGTCTGAAAACTCCTTAACGGTTTCGATAACCTTGTGCGGTTTTACTTTCGCATATTCAGCAGATTTTACATCATCAATATTTGCATCATATGTGAGTAATTCTAAGAAAAATGGTAAATCATTAGCTGCTGCTTCAGCACCTACACGCTCAACAAATGCTTGTTTGCGTTCATTGACAGTTTGACTTTCGTCAACATCATAATATAATAAGAATTTAACAGCATCTACGCCTGCTTCTTTCAAGCGTTTGATTGACCACTGTGTTAGTAAATCGGGAAAGCGTCCCGGTTCGGTGATATCATATCCAGTCTTTTCGTACGCCATTAGTAGACCTGCATTAGAATCCCGCAATTCTGATGCTGGCAGCCCATATTCTGGGTCTAATAAAATTGACGAAGCAAACGGTGTTAGTTCTTCAGAAATAGCCTTTTTAAAGTTAATAACATCATTCGTAGTTGCTGGCTTACCGCTTTTAGTGGTAAGCATTTTTTTTAATGATCCCCGTTGATCAATTGCTAATGCAGCAATGATATCTTGATCATTAGACAAACGTTGTAACGCACTGTACTTATTTTCACTTACAATCAAAGCCATAATTTATCTACTCCTAACCCCGTGATTTTCCACCAGACACATTGACAGTTTGACCTGTCATATAACTCGAACGATCAGACAAAAAGTATGTCACTAGATTGGCAACTTCACTCAATTTCCCGCTTCGACCTAATGGAATAGTTGATGTCTTAGCATATCCTGCCCGTAATTCTTCAATAGTTTCATGTCGTGAATATGCCAAGCCTTCCTCGTATGATAAAGTCCTTAAAGCAGTAGCTTCTAACACCCCTGGTGCGACGCCCACAACTCGAACATTGTATTGGCCTAATTCCTTAGCCCACGCACGTGTAAAGCCATTGATTGCACCTTTGGTTCCAGAATACATGCTTGCACCTTGTGAACCCTCAAGGCCAGATTCAGATGACATATTTACAATCACGCCATGTTTTTTATTTACTAGAACCTTAGCAACTGCTGACGACACTAAAAATACGCTCTTGACATTAACATCGAACATTTTTTCATAATTTGATTCATTAATTACATACTTACCGTCTGGATCGGTTGGATCCACCAAAATACGCGGAATGTTAATCCCTGCATTGTTGATGACGCCATCAACGGTTCCAAAATTTTTAATTGATTCAGAAACCATATTATCCACTGCATTTTTCGATGTAACATCAGTCTGTACAAAAGCTAGATTTTCATCTTGAATCTTACTTGGATGTAAATCTGCATCCACGACCTTGGCACCAGCATTGAGCAATGACTCAACGATTGCGTTACCGATACCTGACGATCCACCAGTTACAATAATCACTCGATCTTTTAATCCAAGCCAATCTTCAGTTTGCATAATATAATCCTCCTATTGTTCAGTATTATCTTTATATAATCGACTGCGTTTGTATGAAATATACGTGTAGATAAAAGCGCTTACAAACAGAACTAAAATAATCACAAACCCAATGCTCATCTCCAGGGTAAAGCCCTTAGTCAGTAAATAGGTAATTGGACTGCCAGCTTGATCTAGAGAAGAAACTTTTTTGCCAGCTGCTAATACGCCAGTTGCTCTTCCTAGCCTATCTTGTAATGTCCACATTTGATTAGAGATCCACAACGTGATGGTCATGATAACAGTCCCAGAAATTAAGGTTCTGAAAACATTTCCATGATGCACACCGGTGGTAATTGCTATAAAGAAACCAATTGTCGCCAAATCTCCAAACGGTAGAATCTTATTACCAGGCATAAGCATTGCAATAAGAATAGTCAACGGAACAAATAACAAGGATGTTGCAATCACATTAGAGTCTCCAAGTAATAAAGCAGGATCCATACCAATTGTAAAGTTGCCACCCTTGAAGCGCTTATCCATAATCTTTTTAGCGCTTTGGGAAATAGGAATAAGACCTTCCATGATATATTTGACGACTACTGGCATTAAGACCATAACAGCAGCCATTTGAATCGCCAGTTGCAATGACTTTCCAATTGTAAACTTTGCGAGTAATCCAATTACAAATCCTAGAAATGCACCAACAATTGATGGTTGGCCCAGCACTCCAAGCTTTTTCTCCACAGTTTCCGACGTCAAATTAATCCTATTTAATCCTGGAATCCGTTCAATTAAATCATCGATTGGCTTAGCGAAAATCCCCATATAAGCAGATGTACCGTGTGGAATCGAAATTCCTTCTAGACCAAAATAACCATCTGTAACTGGCTTAAAAATATCACCTAATTTGTAAGCAATTGCTGCATGTACACAAATACCAATAATTCTCCAAACAAAGCTTCCAGTTGCAATTTGCACAATTGCACCAGTAAATGCCATATGCCAAATATTCCAAATATCCACATTTACCACTTTAGTTTGTCGAGTAACCAACATTAGTACGTTTACACCAATAGCAACTGGAATTGCAATCAGTCCCATATTTGATCCCCATGCCATTGGCGATGTACCTGGCCAGCCAATATCAATCACATTTAATCCCAAATTAAAATTTTTAGCCATTGCTTCGGCTGCCTTGCCTAAATTGTTGGTCAATAATGAAATAACAAGGTTGATTCCAACAAAACCAATCCCAATTGAAATTCCAGACTTTAATGACTTACCAATTCCTTGGCCTAACAATAAGCCCAAAATGAAGATCACAATAGGAATCATGACACTCGCACCTAGATTAACAATATACTGTATAACTTGCATTATTCCACCTCATTTCTAATTAGCAACTTGAATATCAATCCCACTCTCTTTTAATTTTTCCCCTTGCTTCGAATCTAAATCGTCAACAATTAGTGTATCAATCTCATCTAGATCTGCTATTCGATTCTGATAAACCAAACCTAATTTAGAATGATCAATGCCAACTACAACACGTTCACATTGAGCAATTGCTGCCCGGCTAATGGCGGCTTCTCCTCGATGATGATTGGTCAATCCACTCTTGGCAGTCAGTCCGCTCCCAGAAAAGAATCCAACGTTAAAACTTAAGCTTCTAATTGCTGCGATAGCAACATCCCCATAAAGTGATTCTTCGTTCTTACGCACATCACCCCCTAAAACAAAAACATTGATGTCATCGAATTTATACAGATAATTAACAATCGGTAGAGAATTAGTGACAATAGATAAATTTTTGTGATGACTAAGTGCTTTTGCAATTTGTAAGCAAGTCGTACCGTAGTCTAAAAATATAGTATCTCCGTCATTAACAATTCCTGTAGCCGCTTTTGCAATTGCCTCTTTAGCAAAAATATTGGTATTTAAACGCTTAGCATAAGCAGTTTCGTGGTTGACCATGTCTAACACGGCACCACCACGAATAATCTTGATTGCAGCTGACTGTGATAACTCATATAAATCTCGACGTGCAGTTTCTCGCGTAACATCAAATTGCTCACTTAAATCGTGAATTTTAACACTGCCATCTTCACGAAGCATCTTATAAATCTGATTTTGTCTTTCCTTACCATTCATAACGTGGCCACCTCTAATACTTAATTCGAAAATATTTTCATAACTAAACATACCACGTTTGTCAAAAAATGCAACACATTGCAAAATATTTTTTTGCAATGTGTTGCACGCAGATTGAGAAAGCGCTATCATATACCTGAAAGTTAATTCTGATTTATTCTAGAAAACTTTATCAAAATAAGTGGAGATGATTGTATGGCCTATGATTTTATCAACCAAAAATTAATTTTTCCCAGAATGAAGTTTAGCGACCGCACCACTGCATTGTCCTTTCTTGCCGATCAACTAACAGATAATGATTATGTAAAAGCGTCGTTTAAACCTGCCTTATTAGAACGTGAAAAGTCGTTTCCGACTGGCTTACCAACTGGAAAGGTTAAGGTTGCAATTCCTCATGCAGACTGGCAAAACGTTAATTATTCAGGTATTGCAGTAGCAACTCTAACAACACCGGTCAAATTCAATAATATGGCTGAGCCTGAAAGTGAACTTGAAGCTTCAATAATTTTCACACTAGCCATTAATGAACCACATGGACAAGTAAAATTACTCAAGGAGTTAATGAAAATCGTCCAAGATCAGTCGCACTTAGAAAAATTATTAAGCTATGAAAACAATGATGATCTGTTCATTGATTTAAAAAACACTTTTTCGGCACTTAACGTCTAGATTCAAAAGGAGAGTAAAATAAAATGAAAAAAATTCTTGTTGCATGTGGATCCGGAATTGCCACTTCAACCGTTGCACGTAATAAATTAGAAGAAGATCTACAGGCGCGTGGTATCAATATGAATAATATTTCGATGGATCAAACTTCCATTCCACAAATTCCATCAATGGCTTCCGATTACGATTTGATTATCACCACTGCCCGGTATAAAGAAGATGTAGGCGTACCTGTTATCAATGGATTATCATTTCTAACAGGAATTAATGAAGATCATGCTGTTGATGAGATTATCGAAACACTGAACGTAGAATAATTTTCCAATATAATAATCTTGATAAAACACAAAAGACCTAGCTATCCCAACTAGGTCTTTTGTGCATCTCATCTTTTATCCTAATTAATCACCCCGCCACCAGTCACCCCATAAATCTGGGCGGTAACATAGCTCGCGTCGTTAGAAGCCAGGAAGACGTAGACTGGCGCCAATTCAGCTGGCTGTCCAGCCCGTTTTAACAACGTATCCTGACCGAACTTCGGCAGTGCTTCAATCGGTTGCCCCTGATCCAACTGTAATGGTGTCCAAATTGGCCCCGGCGCGACGCCATTGACCCGAATCCCCTTTTCGGCTGCTTCTGCCGCGAAGTTGATCGTCCAGTTTTTGATGGCCGCCTTAGTCGCCGCGTAGTCCATCAGGTGCCCACTTGGCGAATAGGCTTGAATCGACGTGGTCGTCACAATGCTGCCCCCAGCCGGCATGTGTGGCAGGGCCGCCTGCGCAATCGCCATCATCGCCACGATGTTCACCTGGAAGGTCTCCTGAACTTGCTTAATTGGTAATTTCTCAAGTGACGGCTGTGAAATCTGTTGACCGGCATTCAAGACCAGCGTATCCAAGCCACCAAAGGCCGCAATCGTCTGGTCGACTAAATCAGCCGCGACGTCATCCTGCTTCAGATCACATGGCAACAGAAGCGACTTGCGCCCCGCTGACTCAATCAGCTTGGCAACTTGCTTGGCATCCGCTTCTTCACCTGGCAAATACTGAATCGCAACGTCCGCGCCTTCGCGTGCAAAAGCAATCGCAGCGGCGCGCCCGATGCCCGAGTCGCCGCCCGTGATTAGGACACGGCGATTCAATAGCTTATCATGACCTTGATAGCTTTCTTCGCCACAGTCTGGCTCAGGTTGCATCTTCGTCTGTAATGCGGGCGTCGGCTGGTCCTGCTTCTCAAAACCGTCTGTCTTGTATAACTTGCGTGGATCACGTAAATCTGGTTGTGTCATTGTGTGGGCCTCCTTTATTTGAATACACACACCATACCGGAAATTAAGTCAAAACGACAGCCAAACGCATAAGTTTATACTAACAATCTTTATTAGTGTATCTCTTTACGTTCAACTAAATTCTTGTCATAATACGGCGTTGTAAAAGTTGATTGTTGCCCACGGACTCTTTGAAAGGAGCACTATTGTTATGATTGACCACTACCTGATTCAACCTGATGGCGTTACGACCACTTCTCGTGACAACGCCAACTGGATCGTCCTCCAAGACGCGAGCGACGACGAAACTCAGCAAGTAATTGACACCTATGAGCTGCCCGCCAATATTTTCGACAATGCCAATGAGGGTGTCGAAGTTTCAGAACTCAAAAAGCTGAAGCACACGCGTTTTGCCACTAGTTACTCGCTCGTCCTGACGAACCTCTCCGCTGCGACCGACGACAGCATCGAAGAACGATTGGAACCACTCTCGTTTGTGGTGACCGACCAATTCTTAATCACGTACGTCTGTCAGGATTCGACCTTTATCGAGCGCCTGCTTGAGCAACATGCCACCGAAATCACCTCGAATGAATTACTCGTCAGTTACGCCATCCTCGAGATTTACGAGCACTACGTTATGGAATTGACAGCGCTTAAAACCACGATTGACGAACTCGACCAAGCGGCGCGCGAAACAACGCGTAACGATGAGCTCTTCCGTCTGGCAAACACCCAACGAACGATGGTGTTCTTAGACCAGACCTTACAAGACCAGGCGAAAACGCTTGAGGCGATGTTCAATAACGACGACTATTTACAAAAATTGAATAACGAAGCGCTACAGTATGATATCGAATTGCAACAACGCTATGCCGATAAATTGGTCCGCACTTATCGAGACTTGCTCGAAACAATTGGCGGCCTATTCTCCGACATGATGGACAATCGCCTCAACCACCTGATGAAATACCTCGACTCCGCTGGGCTGATCATTTCGATTCCGGCCTTGATTACTGGAATTTGGGGTATGAATACGGGTGGTCTTCCCGGCGAAGATAGCCCCATGACTTTCATGATCGTCATCGGCCTGTCAGCCGTTCTCGCAATTGTCGCCGGGGTGCATTTGAAAAACAAGGACTTTTCAGAGTAGTGCCAATCAACCAAGTTTCCGTATTAGGACTCACCGCGCACAAAAAATCCGCCTGTTAAGTGTGTCTCCACAACTTAACGGGCGGATTTCGCTACCGTTGATGCCGATACCACCGATAATAAATCAGCATGGCGGCACCGCCAATCAATAATGCGCGCAACACCCAACTCACGGCCCACCACGTGATGAAAACCTTGATAAGCGTGATGCCATCGTTAATCGTCATCACGATGCGCCCCCGCGAGTGCTGCAAACTGGTTGAGTTTACGCTGAAAGTCCCGCTGCATCACCGGTTTAATTAATGGCAATGGTAGCCAACTCGGCGCCTCTTCCAGTAAACTGACTTGCTCATCGACCGTGGTCTGCCCGCTTGCATCCGCAGTCAGCGTAAACGTGACTTGATACGCAAGCTGGTCGCCGACACCCTGGTAGATGACCTGGTTATCATGCGTCGTTACTCGCAAATGTTCTGACGGATTAAGTCCAGCCCCGGCCCGCTCAAGCATGTAACCGTCCATTGCTGGTGCGACAGTGGTTACCGCAGTCGCCCACATTGGCAAATTCAATGGATCCGCTAACAAGCGCCGAACAGTTGCTAAACTGGCATGTGCCAAAATGCGATTGGTAAATAAAGTCTTTGTCATGATGTAACCTCCAAAGACGGCAACAATGCTTGCATCCCATCCGCACCAACCACACTTGATGAATGTGACGCCCACTGACATTGTCCCGCCCGTTTTGTTAGTTGGTGGTTACAATGTACGCGCGCCCGTAGATGATTGAAAATCAGTATACTGATAAAAACAACTAAACTATGCGTGAAATAGTTGAAAAATTAGTGGGAAATGAGCTTAAGCGGCTGCTTCTGAAATTAATAATTGGCATATTTTAATCATGACTAATTCAATGTTCATAACCAAATGCAAAGCCAACACTGGTTATCCGAACTCATCATGAACTTGCTCATGGAACAGTTCGCGAAACACTGCCGAGCGCTCGGAAGCTTGTTGTGCTGCAGTGGTGTCATTTGCTTCCAGGGCTAACTGGGCAAGTAGCTGATAACAATTGGCCAGCATATAATGTGAATTATGAGCAGTCGCAAAAGCGATCCCAGCAGTCAGACGGTTCATCGCTAATTCGGGAGCGTGCTGTTGATAAGCAACTAACCCGGCCAAATAGTAGACGATATTCAGGTTTTCTTCATATGGGCCGGCTTCAATATCTTGTAGTGCCTGTGTCACTAGTGTTTCAACGTGGGCGGCCGCGTAATGGGCTGTTTTGAACACTGCTAATGAAATCAGCGCCAACCGTGAAAGCGTCGTTAACGGTGCATTCGGCGTGGCCATTCCGAGCGCCAGTTGGATGTTTTGTATCGCGTCACCGCTCGTCGCATCGACTTGCCAGCACGCGATCCCTAAATAATAGTAATAAGCTTGCGTCTGCTCATCTGTTTGAACGTAAGTTAAGGTCGCTGGAACCAGTAAAAAGTCCTTCAACGCTTGATACTGGTGGGCGTTACAAAGCATTTCGACGCGGTGATTAAAACTCGCATCAGCGCTGATGGCGAAATTATCCGCCAATTTCAAAGCACTAACGGCGACGTTCAATCGCTGACACAACGCTAACAACAAGCGGGCGTTTGGCACATAGCGGTCATGTTCAATAGCCGACAACATCGACTGGGCACAGATGTCTTGGGCAACTTGGTGCTGGGTCAGGTGTTGCGCTTGACGTGCGGACTTAAGCGCCATTCCTAAAGTTTGCACTGGTTCATCACCTCCACTTTTTGATTGCCATCCAACCAGGTACGGCCACTGGGGCTACGAACGTTCAGCCAATGATGGTTATTAGACCTAGTGTACTAAAACAGGCCTAAAATCAGTCAAAAAAAGTACCGTTTCCCGACCCCCTTGGCCAGTAAACGATACTTTGGAATTTCACTTAATTAACATGCCGTTCGCGCACTTGGTACCAGATAATTCCGGCGACCCCGAACACGATTGGTCCGACCAGCATCCAAATCGTATTTTGAAACTTGCCCGTCTCTAAGATTGGTTGGATCAACGTAAAGACGTTGGCACCCAATACGACAATAAAGACGACCCAGCTAATGATTTTGGTCCAGGTCAATGATTTGTAGACTTCAAACGGTTTGATGATATTCTGATTTTCCTTGAACTTTGGAAACGCATAGAGCAAGAACAAGTATGGTAACGTCATTGAAACGTTCGCCATCAGCGTCAAAACGTTATAAAATGCGGACGCATCCGTGGTTGCGAAGGAGGCGACCAGAATGATCACAATGACGATCACACATTGAACCATCATGGCATAACTAGGCATCCCCGCTTTGTTGAGTTGGGTAAACTTCTTCGGCCACAGTTCCTTAGGCGTTCCCAAAATCAACGTTTTCAATGGTGAATAGGTCAACGTGAAGAAGGCCCCACTGTAAGCGAGGAACATTCCTAGCCCAGTGTAGCGTGCAAACCACAGGCCTAACGTTTTGGCCGCGGCCGCACTTAATCCCAATGATTGTCCCAAGACATAACCCAAGTTTTGCATCATGACATAACTAATATTCCCCAGGTTGGTCGTTGGGTTCGATAAAACGGCTTGCCAGTTTGTACTGATTCCCCAGCAGAAGATGCCCAGGCCGTAACCTAACGTAATCACGATCGCTGAAATGATGATGCCCCGTGGAAATGTTTTTTCAGGATTCTTAGTCTTATCAACCATCCCACCGAGCACTTCTAGGCCCCCGTAGGCAAAGATGGCGAAGACTGCGAATCCGAGTAACCCGACTGGATGTTGATAGCTCGGGTTAGGTGACGTCAGCACGTGCTGTAAGGGTTGCGCGAACTGGCCATGGTTTAACGCCAGAACGACGCCGGACACAACTAATAGGATTGCAGTCAAACTGGTGACCGCCAAACCCCCGAGACTGGTGACCCGCACGATACCCTTCATCCCTTTGATTGAAATAAAGGTGACAAGCACCATCCATAAACAAGATAAAATCCCAATCATTTGCGTCGCGTTTAGACCAAACATGGCAAAACGCTGAGTTTGGTCACTTCCAAAGAAGATGGTCGTGAATGGAATCCACACCTTTGCAGAGGTCGACACCAACCAAATGATGTACGACGCAAACCACATGAAGGTCCCCACGAACGCAAATTTTGCGTTAACACTCACTTCCAACCATTTGTACATCCCGCTGCTGTCAGATTTGACCGCGGCACCAAATTCTGCCATCATCAGTGCGAACGGAATGAAGAACAGCACGGCAGCGACCAGGTAAAATAGAATAGAACTATAGCCCATTAAATAATACGCAACCGTACTATTGGCAAAACCAAAAACGGTGGTGAAGATCATCATTACTAATGCAATTAGCGTAATCTTCTCATTATCTTTTGTTGCCATTATTGCACTTCCCCTTTTATACTGTTGTAAAGCTTAGCTCATTTTAAGATTACCGTAAGCATGCAATAAAGCGCTTTAGTTTTCCTAACAATCGGATGATTTTTCCATGTGATAATCGGTCTAATTATTAAGTTGTTCCGTTGAGAAATAATTATTGGCGCTAACTATTTCAACGAGGGAATATTCATTTAATAACTAAGTAACTTGGTTTTAACATAACTGCAACATAATTAGGGTATTCTACAGTCATCAGTTTAATCGAGTGACAAAATCAAGGGTAAAAACGGGGTATACATACATGATGAAGAATTTTAGGTTGAAATCAATTTTATGGCTGGTACTGATTGGTTGCGCTTTCGGGATGATGGTCAACGTTGCCAGCAGCTGGATTCCACAAACGACAATTACAGCGCACGCCTCAAAAAAGCTGACGCAGGCGCAAAAGATCAAGAAAATCAACGCCAAGCTTTCCAAGGCTAACCGGGCCGCGAAGAACTGGATCGCCTATCGCGAATCTGGCTACAGTTATACCGCGCGCAATGGTAAATGTTATGGCCGTTACCAACTATTGCGGTCATACTTACATGGTAACTTATCCCCTGTTAATCAGGAAAAGCGGGCCAACACCTACGTTAAAGGCCGCTACGGCACCTGGGTCAAAGCCAAGGAATTCTGGCAACATCACCACTGGTACTAAACTCAAAAATTGAATCATTCAGACTAAAAACCGCGCGTTTGGCAATGAGATTGTGAATCATTGTTGAACGGGTGGTTTTTGATATTCTAAGATATTAAAGTGATAGATTGCCAGTTTAATCATATTCTGCCAACTGAATTTTAAATATTGCACCTGATACCGCCTACTTAATCACTAGATATTGTGAAAAATATCATTATTTTCGTCAAACCTATTGCAAACTGTAATTATTGCGACTATAATTTGGGCTGTAAATTAGTAATGATAATAATTACAATAAAAGAAGGTAATTGATATGACTGAACGTAATTTTGATTTCCTAATGCCTAGCGTGAACTTTTTTGGCCCCGGTGTGATTAGCAAGATTGGTGACCGTGCCAAGACCCTGGGGATGCACAAACCCGTCATCGTCACGGATAAATTTTTGGAGAGCCTCCCGAACGGTGCCGTTGCCCAAGTCCGGGCCTCACTCGACGCTGCTGGGATCGACTATGTTATTTACAATCAAGTCGAACCTAATCCCAAAATTCATAACATTCAAGCCGTCAAAGCACTCTACGAAAGCAACCATGCCGACTCACTGATTACGATTGGCGGCGGTTCTGCGCATGATACTGGTAAGGGCGCGGGAATTATTATGACTAACGGTGACGACATCACCAAGTTAGCCGGGATTGAAACGCTCAAAAACGCCCTGCCACCACTGATTGCGGTCAACACGACTGCCGGAACAGGGTCAGAACTCACCCGCCACTGCGTTATCACCAATGAAGCCACCCATTACAAGTTCATGGTCGCATCATGGCGGAACATGCCGCTGGTTTCGTTCAACGACCCAACGCTGATGCTGGACGTTCCTAAGGGATTAACCGCCGCTACCGGGATGGACGCTTTTGTTCAGGCGATTGAACCCTTCGTTTCCGTCGACCACAATCCGATTACCGACTCGCAATGTATTCAAGCTATCAAGTTGATTGAATCTTCCTTGCGCGAGGCGGTTGCCAACGGTCATAATCTCGAGGCCCGGACCCACATGGTCGAAGCCGAAATGCTCGCCGGGATGGCCTTCAACAACGCCAACTTAGGCTACGTGCACGCGATGGCCCATCAACTCGGTGGTCAATACGACGCGCCACACGGGGTCTGCTGCGCCCTATTATTACCTTACGTTGAAGAATATAACCTGATTGCTTGTCCAGAACGCTTTGCCGAACTGGCCAAAATAATGGGTGAAAATACCGATGGCTTGTCGACCCGCGATGCCGCTGAATTAGCCATTAAAGCGATGAAACAACTCAGTGAAGATGTCGGGATTCCGCACTCAATCAAGGAAATCGGCGCCAAAATCGAGGACTTCGAACGCATGGCCAGCAACGCCCTCAAAGACGGCAACGCCTTCTCAAATCCGCGTAAAGGCACCAAGGAAGACATCATCAAGATTTTCCAAGCGGCTTATGACGCGAAGTAAAACCGTGTCTACTGACTGCCCCAGCGTACAAAATTGCTAAAGCTAGCCGCTAGCGCTTAAATGGTAGCGTTTCCGAAACGGCTTGATTCATCGACTCATCTCTAATGGCCTCGCTCATTAAATGACTACCGATGACTTTACATGTTGAATCATCGTTGCAACAACTCATCAGAGCCGGCAACAATACCATCGCGGCATCAAGTTCTAGCCATGATTAACACGCCGTTTGCCACACGTCAAAGGGCATACATTCACAACAAAAAAACAACAACGCAGTCAGCGCGATTTGCGCTAGAGCTGCGGTGTTGTTTTTGTGCTTATTTCAATCTGTTAAAGGCATCAGCCTGAAGCTTATTTGCCAGGCACGTAGTCTTCATCAATAATCAAGACTGGTTTGATGGTCTTACCACTACCAGAATCGGCATTGGCTTGATTGATATCTTCAAACTTGTAGAACTTTTCAGTCTTTTCAAATGGAAACATACCATGTTGATAGAAGTCGATCAACCGTGGAATATCAACGCCAGGAATCGAATCACCCATGTTGACCCCGATGACTTTCTTATCGTCAACGCAAAGGTCGTTCCATGAACTGATGGTAATGTTCTTAGACGTTACGGCGATCAAAGCAGCGGTCCCACCTTGTGCTAAGGCATGGATTGCGGAGACCATCACTGGTTCGACACCGGTCGTATCAACAGCGAAGTCAACCCCATAGCCGTGCGTCAACTTCTTGATGGCTTCGACTGGGTCTTCTTCTTTACTGTTGATGGCGTGCGTTGCGCCTAATTCCTTGGCTAATTCCAACCGTGAATCCACAATATCAACGGCGATCACTTCAGTACAGCCTGAAATCTTACCAGCCATCATAGCAGCTAACCCAACGGCACCAGTCCCAAAGACCGCAATTGTTTGCCCAGGACGTGGTTGGAGACTGTTCAAGACGGTCCCACTACCAGTCACGTAACCACAGCCTAAAGGTCCTAAGCGCCGTAAGTCTAATTCCTTAGGCACTTTAACGGCATTGCGTTGGTCAACCACCGTATGAGTCGTGAATGAGGATTGGTCGAACATATCACTGATATGTTGGCCGTTTTCTTGGAAATGGTCAGAACCATCTGGACGGGTCCCACTCAAGTTGTAGTCCGCATAGTTCCGGCACTTGGTTGGCATCCCTTTCAAACAGTTGTCACAAGTTCCGTCAGCGTAAAATGACAAGATAACGTGGTCACCGACTTCGAAATTAGTGACTTCAGAACCAACTTTTTCAACGATCCCAGAGCCTTCATGGCCTAAGATAACGGGATAGCCGAGTGAGGCATCACCGCGCCGAATCGCTTCATCAGAGTGGCAAATCCCGGATGCCACGATTTTAATTTGTAAATCAGTGGGTGTCATTTCTGCCAAATCAATATCATCTTTAATGACAAATGGATCATTAACTTTATCAACTACTGCTGCTTTAATCTTCATAATCAAACCCTCGTTTCAAATAGTATGTAAAACGCTTACAATTCATATTGTTACACAATCTACAATCAAATTCAAACGCTTTCATTATCGCTTACAAACGTCCAAATCCTATCAATACCGGCTAATTGCCGATTTCACCTAACGATATGATACTTAATTAGTGTAAATATAATACTAATTTGCACCGTCTTGTGAAGTTTATCGGTTATTTTCAATCATTCAATGCGACTTTCATGTAAACAAAAAACGGCATAGTGCCTAATTACAGGCACCACACCGGTTCTCTTGATCTATTTAATTAATCATTCATATACCGACATCCAGCTTTAGGCTGGTTGCGCTGTTGCTGCCCCCAGCTTGGCCTTGTTGAGCAAGACCGAACTCGTCACGACTGACAACGAGCTAAACGCCATCGCTAAGCCAGCTAACTCGGGACTCAACGTCAGTCCAATCGCGTAGAAGACCCCCGCAGCAACTGGAATACCGAGCACATTGTAGACAAAGGCCCAGAATAGGTTGAGCTTGATCCGATTAAACGTCTTCTTGCTCAAGGCTAACGCCCGGTCAACGTCGCGCAGGTCATTCTTAACGAGCACAATGCCACCCGCATCGATGGCAATATCCGTTCCAGAACCCATCGCAATACCGACGTCAGCAGTAGTCAAAGCAGGCGCATCATTGATGCCATCGCCGACAAAGGCCACCTTACCCGTCTTTTTAAGGGCTTCGACGTGGGCCGCCTTGTCACCCGGTAACACATCCGCAATTATATCATCGATACCCACTTGTGCGGCGACGGCCTGCGCGACCCGTGGATTATCCCCCGTCATCATGACGGTCTTTAATCCGCGTGCTTTTAGACTCGCAATGGCCGCTTTGGACGTTGATTTAGCGACATCCTGAATGGCAATCAACCCAATAATTTGATGATTGAGGCCGACGTAAACCACCGTTTTAGCCGCGTCCTGTAACTTAGTGGCGGCTTGGGCCAAGTCATCGCTGATCGTCTCGTCCATCAACAGCTTATGATTGCCGACAACGGCAGCTTGCCCGTCGATTTGCGCAGTGACGCCTTTACCTTCAACCGCTTGAAAATCAGTGGCCGTGGGTGCTTCAATCGCGCTATCCTGGCCGCGTTTTAGAATTGCAGCTGCTAGTGGATGTTCGGAAGCGGCCTCGAGACTAGTGGCGACCCGTAAGACTTGCGCTTCATCGCCAACGATATCCGTGACTTGGGGCTTGCCCACAGTAATCGTCCCGGTCTTGTCAAAAACGACGGTCTGAATTTCGTTAACGGCTTCCAACACTTCACCGTTTTTGATCAAAATTCCGAGCTTGGCACCACGACCGGTTCCGACCATTAAAGCAGTTGGTGTCGCTAAACCGAGCGCACATGGACAAGCAATCACGACGACCGCCACGGCAAAAATCAAAGCATTAGCCAAACTAGCGCCGAGTAACACGTACCAGGTGAGGAACGTCAAAATGGCAATAATTAAAACAACCGGCACGAAAACATCAGAGACTTTGTCCGTCAATTTCTGAATCGGGGCATGACTGTTCTGAGCCTTTTTGACCAGCTCGACGATTTGTGCCAGCATCGTTTGGTCACCGACCTTGCTAGCTCGAAACTGGAAGGTCCCGTTACTATTGATCGTCGAACCAATCACGGCATCCGATTCGTGCTTTTGAACCGGCATACTTTCACCCGTCACCATCGATTCATCAACGGTTGACTGACCAGCCGTAATGACGCCATCGACTGGAATTTTCTGGCCAGGTTTGACCCGAATAATATCACCAACCACCACTTGATCCAATGGCACTTGCACAAACTCGGTGCCGCGTAAAACTTCCGCTTCTTTGGCTTGCAAACCAACTAATTTGGCAACGGCGTTCGAGGCGTTATGCCGCATCCGTTCTTCAAAGACTTGGCCCAGTAAGACGAAGGTCGTCACGAGCGCCGCACTTTCGAAGAAGACCGCTTGACCAGTCGCCATCGCATATAAACTGTAGAAATAGGCCGTGGCCGTCCCAATCGCAACTAGCGTGTCCATGTTGGCGTGATGCTTTTTAAACGATGCCCAGGCACTTTGAAGAAACGGCCGCGCTGACACGAGCATGATGACAGTCGTCAGTGCCAGTTGCGTCCAGTCACCCCCTGGCAGCATCCACCCGAACGGCATCAAAATCATATTTGCTAATAACGGTAATGAAAAAATTAATGAAATCCAAAACCGACGCGTCGTTGTCATCCTTGGACCACCACTTTTCCACTAACCATGTCCATACCACAACTGAAGGTGAATTCACCCGCTTGATCCGTTGGAATCGTGACCGTTTGGGGCTGATTGATTGGTAAGTCCGTCGCAAATCCTAAGTCGGTCGAATGAACGTGTTCCAAACAACCTTGGGTACTCGTCCGGGTAAACGTCAATTGGGCAGGTACGCCTTGTTTGACCGTCACTTCAGCTGGTTCATATTTACCATTCACGTTAATGTTAATATTTTGTTCAGTCATAATCTGATTCCTCCGTTAATTAATGTTGTATTTATTTAATGATGACTTTGCCGTGGAACATATCCATCCCACAGGCCCACTGGTATTCGCCAGCTTTACTAGTGTCAATCGTGACCGTTTGCGTTTGATTCTGTGGGAGTTCCTGGTTGATTCCAAAATCGCTGAAAACGACGTGATCCAGACAACCTGACGCATCCTTACGCGTGAAATTGAGCACGGCCGGCACGCCCTGCTTGAGGACAACTTGTTCCGGCGAATAACCACCATTGACCTCGACATCCACTTGTTGCAAGTCCGCATCACCATCCGCAGTTACCGTCGCTGTCGTGTGCTTGCCGAAGAACCACCACAAAATAAAACCAATCGCAGCCAATCCAATGATCAAAACTAATGCTTTCGTTATCATCCAACCCATCTCCCAATTTGCATTGTCGTTTACATTTGTAATTTATATGAATAGCTTACCACCATCGTTTACAATTGTCAACGATAAAATTCAAAAAATTCAACGATGACTCGAATCGCCTGCCTTTAACAGTTTCTTACTATGGTAGGAAGTTGTAGCCGTGAATAATCCGAGTAGCCCTGTCAACAGAAAAAACGAGCAATAAAAAAACTTTTCAAGTCCACCGACCCAAAAAGCTTATCATGATGCTATTTCATTAGTTCAACGCACAGCCCAGACGCAACTGGACAGAACTAACAGATTTAACTGACTGTCCACTGTGAACCATCTCAAGTCAGGGGGCAGCTAGCTTGCCGTAATTAATGCTGGCAAATTATTAACCCAATACGGCACTCAGGTGGCTGGTTACCTGAGCACCAAAAGATAAATTTCCGTGATATCGCATTTGCTTAACGTCGTAACCACCGCTGAACACGTTTGATGCTTGCATATAAGGTACGGCTTCGGTGGTTGGCGTCCTGGTTGGGACAAACGCCAAGGGTACCTGCCGAATAGCTTGATTTAGACGATTTTCCTGCTGGCGGCAGTGGTGCATTTACCCAACCGATTCCCGCCGATTGATGCGTGTCAGCCGCTGGCGATTGCTGATCCGCATCAGAATTTTCTGTAGAAGCCACACTAGTTTCATGCTGCTGAACAGGTGCTGACTCAGCAGGATGATGTTGGTCATTATGCCGTGGATCGAGCGATTTCTGATTGACGTGCTGCTCATCGATTATTTCATTGGTTAACGGTGTCTTGACACCAACTTTTGCCTCAGAATCACTGTCGCCGGGCGTGCTCAAATGATTGGTGCTAGCTGGCTCAGAATCATCCGGTACTTGGTGATACGTGACCGTAACTTGTTGTGACTGGGTCGCTGGATTAACCGTTAATGCGGCGACACGGTCGACATCTGGAACCTTACCCGCAATGACGGGGGACGTCACCGCAGGCATGGTATCTGTATCAATTGCATGCCAGGCTTGATAAGTCAATTGACCAGTGACCAAGTCAATCTGTGCAGACCGCTGGAAACTAGTGCTTTGGTACACCTGATCAGCTACGGTCGCGCCTTCCGAATCGACGTAGTTAATGGTCCGACTGATTGACCGCATCAGATGGGTGCGGTCGCTACGAATTGGATAGGTCAACTTGGGATAACGTTTATCAACAGGTTGACCAGGAATGCCCGGATGATCCGGCGAAATCGTCAAGCGCTGATGGCCGTAACTGACGGTATGGGTAGCCATTTGCGGCGTCTTAACGGTGACGACCTGACTAGTCAACGCACTGATATTGGGTTTCGTATACCCCGCATTCGTTAGATCAGGTGAAATCACTGAGTCAAAATGGTCACGGCCAACTCGCAACCAAGCTTGGTCCGGCAAGCCAGTATCAACCTGCCCATCATCATTGAGATCATAACCCAGAATCGTTCCCGTCCGCTTTTCAACAATCATCATCTGGCGATACACCACAAGTTGCTGGACTTCAGGTGCAACTGATCGGTGCGTCCATCGATCAACATATGAGACAGTCCGGCGTTTCGTGCGATAACTAGGAATCGTTTTGGTCGCCGAGCGATAATAAACATTGACGGTAACGTCTTGGTCATCCGCATTTACAACCATTTGTTGCGGCACGACTTTCAGGTCCGGAGCTGCATAATCTTGCTGGCTCAGATCTGGTGAACGGACCGATGAAAACCAGGGTGCAGAGCCCACTAATAACCATGCTTGATCCTGACGACAAGTGTCTACCTGCCCATCACCATCCGTATCGTAACCCAGCAGTGTTCCATCACTCGCAACCACCGTTAACAGGTCATAAGTGACGCGCTGAGTAACTGATTTCACCCCTGTAATCGGCTGTAAATCTTCCCGATCCAGATAATGAATCGTTCGTGTAATGGTTCGTTCAGTTGATTGAACTTGTGTTGTGACTGAATCATCGCTAATCATTAAATCACCACCATTAATCGCACTTTTAATGAAAACGGGACAGTGCCATACTGGCAAGGGCTGCGTGCAGCGACCGTTGGATTTTTCATATTCGAAAGCATCACCGGGCGTCAAGACCAATCAAATTCGTGGACTTCTTCACTTTCTCAGTGGACGCCAGGTATCCCCTGAGTTTTTTTGCTCCCTACTGACAATCCATAACCTTTCCCGTTTAGTTTAATCAAAAAAAGACATATTTTGAACTTCAGTGCCTAGTATACTGACATTTTGAAGCCAAAACGGGAATTTGTATTGCACGGGAATAGTTCACACCTAAAATACAACTCAATCTCTGAGCGTATTTTGCTGACGGAACTCAAGTGGCGTTTGTCCGGTCTCTTTCTTAAAACGTTTTGAAAAATCAGCGGCATCATAGAAATAAAGCTCGGCCGCAATCGCTCGAATCGTCAAGTCAGACGTCAGTAACATATGTTGTGCTTCCTGAATCTTTTTCGAATTAATATAATCCCGAATCGACATATGCATTTCCTGACTAAAAGCCCGTCGAACGGTCTCCGGATTACAGCGTTTGTTGACGTGAGCCAATACTTTACGGACAGATAGTTGGTCATGCAAGTGGGCGTTAGTATAATACAGTACATCTAGTGTCGATTCCAAATGCGCATTATAAGATAAGGCATTCGGTTCGGCAATTGCTGCAAAGTCTCGCACAATCTGAACAACTAATGGTTGATAGCGGTCCGTCGTCACTGGCAGCTTGCTTAACCACTGCTGATAATCGTTACGTAACTTAACAAATTCAAAAATTTCGGCATGGTTCTCGGTACCCTCGTACGCCAAGACATCGACCAGCGCGCGCAACTGCATCTGTTTCTCCTCACTAGATAATTTATTCAATAAATCCCGTGAGCGTGTCAGATTTTCTTTAGCAAATTGAATGCCTTCCTCAATTTTTCCAGCTCTGTAAAAGCGAATAAAATCGCGTTCTAGATAGCCCAACAAAATCAAAGCTTTGGTGGTTGGGTGTTCATCATTATAATTACGCATTTGATGTAAATATTGTACAAATTGTATTTCTGTCCCCATGATTTCGATCCCCTTTACATTCTTATTCAAG